>CAZADN010000117.1:0-6477 GCA_964483895.1 uncultured Legionellaceae bacterium | reverse complement strand
GTATATATTGCGGCAGAAGATGTGACTTATACTATTAATAATAAAGCAACTATTTTAATGCCTGTTGAAGGTAGTAATAGCTCTGGGTTTCTTTATTTTATAAAATGGTATGATAATAATAATTTTCATGAGTTAGAATGCGCTAATATGAAGTATTCGTTAACAATATATGAAGATGTTATTGAACTTGCAAAACGCATTGATAAATTTTGATGATTTTTGCAGGTGCTTGTGTTTTGCAAAATTCAGCAACCAAGTCTAAGTTATCTAGGCGTTTCACATCGTTTTTTGATTTGTCCGATGGAGTTCGCTTAATGTAGCCCAGATTACACTTCGTTACATCCGAGCTACTTTTTTAGAGTTAAGACCTAAGATTATTTTTCAGGTTTGATTTTGAAAGTTACATACTGATAACGAACTGTTTTGCCGTTAGCATGAGTAACATCCATTGTTCCTTGGTCTTTAATGCCAGTGATAATACCAGAGCGATTGGTTCGCATATCGGTTATTCTATCACCTTTTAATGCATCTTCATTCATTACTTTATTACCATCAGATGAAGTTACATGACCACATTTGATGCCATCCATTTCATACATTGCACCAGTTACTTCATCTGTTACAATATACACAGGTCCAGACATTGCATGACGCATGCCTAAAGAATCAAAATCATCCATAACATCAGCGGTTCCTTGCATTGTATCATCGACAGGGTCCCACGTGTGAGATGCCCATAAGCAGGTACTCAAAGATAACGCCGCAATCCCAAGCGCTATTTTTGATAAATTGAATAACTTATTCATTACATACTCCTTTGTTGAATAGAAGGTTAATTATATAAAATTTAACCCACATGATTAATCTTAGCACAAGTATTTTGTTGATACAAATACTATACAGGGTTGCGAATTATTGATGGTTGGGATTAAGGAGCTTCTAATGCTTGTGTTCTGGTGCTGTTAATTATTTTAAATCTTGCAAAAAACGTTATTTATGACGATAATTACTTGTAAATAACGTCATAAATAACGAATAATACAAGTATGCAACGTCTAATTATGCAAGATTTGCTAAACTGGAAAGTAAAAGCAAACCGAAAGCCTTTGATTTTGAAAGGTGTTAGGCAGACTGGTAAAACTTATAGTTTAAAGCAATTTGGAAAGCAGCAATTTTCTGCTAGTCACTATATTAATTTTGAAAACAATCTTAAGGCTCATGCGTTATTTCAAAAAAGTTTTGATCCAAATCAGATTTTGGTAGATTTAAGCTTTTTATTACAAACTGTCATTGATGTTGAAAATGACCTTATTATTTTTGATGAAATTCAGGCTTGTCCAAGTGCATTGACTAGTTTAAAGTATTTTGCCGAGCAATTGCCATCATTAGCAGTTTGTTGTGCTGGTTCATTGTTAGGACTACATTTGGGAGAGTCTTCATTTCCTGTTGGAAAAGTTGATGTTTTGAATATGCGTCCTTTGTGTTTTGTTGAATTTTTGGAAGCATCTGGAGAGCAACAGGCGTTAGAAATTTTAAGTCAGCCAAGTCCATCTATTTCTGAAGTTATTCATGATTATCTTTGGCAACGATTAAAATATTATTTTGTGACAGGTGGTTTGCCAGAAGTTGTACAAGTCTATTTGGATAAACGTGATGATCTTTATTCGGCATTAACAGAAGTACGCAAAAAACAAGATGAATTAATATTTGGTTATTATGCTGATATTGCTAAACATTCTGGTAAAGCGAATGCGATGCATATTGATAGGACTTGGAGATCTGTGCCAACGCAACTAGCACAGTCACAAGAAAAAAATAGTAGCCGCTTTCAGTTTAAAGGGATTCTTCCTGGGATTGATAGATACCAACGCCTGGCAAATGTTATTGATTGGTTACATTCTGCGGAGTTAATAATTAAAGTACCGATTGTTGAGCATATAGAATTGCCGTTAAGTGCTTATACAGAAGAGAGTAGATTTAAGCTTTATATGTTTGATATTGGTATATTAGGCGCTTTGGCTGGGCTTAATCCTCAAGTTATTTTAGATTACGATTATGGGACATATAAAGGATATTTCGCAGAAAACTATGTTGCGTCTGAATTTATTGCAAAAAACTATCATCATCTTTATAGCTGGCAGCATCAACGGTCGGAAGTTGAATTTTTATTGCCATATCAAGGTATAGTTATTCCTGTAGAAGTTAAGTCAGGTTGGGTTACTCGGAGTCAAAGTTTGACAAAATATACTCACAAATATCATCCGTCAATGCGAGCAACTCTAAGTGCTAAACCTTTATTGATAAATAAAGTTGAGCACTATTGTAATTGCCCATTGTATATGACACATTGGTTTCCTGAGTTGGTTATGTCTGAATAGAGCTGCTTTAATGTTAATGTGTTTTCAAACTGCACCGCTTCCTAACGGTCGCGGCTCTGATTTTCTTTAAGACTCAAATGCGTTTATTATTTTTGTAAATTTTATACTATCTAAGGATGCGCCGCCTATTAATCCGCCATTTATATCTGGTTTGTTGAATAAATCTTTGGCGTTGTTTTCATTTACACTGCCGCCATAGAGGATAGGGGTTGTTTGATTGTTGATGAATTTGCGTATGAAGAGATGTATTTCTTGAGCCTGTTCTGGAGTTGCGGTTTTACCTGTCCCTATCGCCCAGACTGGTTCGTAGGCGATTATGCAATTATCAAAAACATTTGCATTTTCTGTAATAGCAAGTAACTGCCTAGTAATTATTTCTGTGGTTAAACCATTTTCACGCTCAGCTAGCGTTTCACCAACACATAAAATTGGTATTAGGTTGATGGATTTAGCATAATGAAACTTTGCGGCAATAAAATCATCACTTTCGTTAAGAATATGGCGCCTTTCTGAATGACCAACTAACACATATTGACAAGAAAATTCTTTAAGCATCGCGCCAGAGATTTCACCTGTAAAAGCGCCATTATCTTGTGGATATAAATTCTGTGCGCCTAGATTAATTTTGGAATTTTTAATTAACTCGGATACTTTTGGAATAAATATAGATGGGGGAAGAACAGCACAAGTGCAAGCTAACTCTGAGGTCAAATTAGCTGTTATTTCTTGAATTAAGTTGGTAATAGTTGCAATATCACCATGCATTTTCCAATTACCAATAACGAATTTATTATTCATTTGAGCTTCCTATGCGTTTTGTTGCTCTATCCTTTTTATTTCGGCAATTAAATCTTTAGCGTATAATTGTACTTTATCAGAGTCTTGTCCTTCAACCATTACTCTTAACATTGGCTCCGTTCCTGACGCGCGGAGTAAAACCCTACCATCATTGCGTAATACAGAACCAAGATCACTCACGGCGTTTAAAACTTTGGGATTATTAGCAAGAGTTATTGCGTTATCTGTTTTGAGGCTTAATAGCGATTGGGGTAATAATTTTAAATTTTTTGTTAACTCTTTAAGAGTTTTTTCTTGTTTAATCATAACTGCTAATACTTGTAAAGCCGCGACAATTCCATCTCCAGTTGTCGTTTTATCAAGACATACGACATGCCCAGAAGTCTCACCACCGATTTTCCAATCATTTTCTTTTAGGGCTTCAAGAATATAGCGATCGCCTACTTTGGTTCTAAGTAAAGGAATTTTTAAAGCTTGTAATGCTTTTTCAAGGCCGAAATTTGTCATTAAGGTGCCAACAACGCCACCATTAAGAACACCTCTTTCCAATCTATCTTTGGCAATTATATAAAGAATATGATCGCCAGTTAGTATTTCGCCATCAGCGTCAACCATGATAACTCTGTCACCATCACCATCAAGCGCTATACCAAGATCGGATTTATTTTTGATTACTTGCTTTTTGAGCATTTCTGGTTTGGTTGAGCCGCAGTTTTTATTAATATTAAAACCATCAGGTTTAGTACCAATTGCAATAACCTCAGCGCCAAGTTCGGCAAATACTTTGGGTGCAATATGGTAAGTGGCTCCGTTTGCACAATCCACAACTATTTTTAATGGGGCAAGTCGTGTTAGTGATGGAATTGTTGATTTACAAAATTCTATATATCGGCCTGCCGCGTCATAGATACGGGCTACTTTACCAAGCTTTGATGAAGGGACAACAACTAGTTTTTTTTCTATTTCTCTTTCGATATCAAGTTCTGTCTCATCTGCAAGTTTGCTACCATCTTCTAGAAAAAATTTAATACCATTATCTTCATATGGATTATGTGATGCACTAATAACAATTCCAGCTGCAGCTCTAAATGTCTGAGTTAAATAAGCAATTGCTGGAGTTGGCATTGGCCCTAAAAGCCTTACATCAATGCCGGCCGCAGATAATCCTGCCTCAAGAGCCGATTCTAACATGTAACCAGAAACTCTAGTGTCTTTACCTATTAATACTTTTCTATGTTCTGTCTTTAATACTTTACCAAAAGCGTAACCTAAACGTAAAATGAATTCTGGACTCATTAAATCTGACCCAACTCTGGCACGAATTCCATCAGTTCCAAAATATTTTCTATTGCTCATTTATATTCCTCCTTGAATATATTGCTTCAAGCATTTTAATAGCCTGGTGTGTTTCTTTTATGTCGTGAGCGCGAATTATATTTGCCCCTTGCGTTATGCTGAAACAAGTTGCAGCGATACTGCCGATTAATCTTTCATCCACAGCTTTATTTAATATTTTACCAATTGTGTCTTTACGAGAGAGGCCGAGCATTATTGGTAAATTATGGCCTTTAAATTTTTCTATATTATTCAAAATATCAAGATTATGTGCAACAGTTTTACCAAATCCAAAACCAGGATCTAAGATGATATTCGTACTTTTTATTGAAGCTTTAGCACATAATGCAATTTTTTTTTGAAAATAATCATTAATTGTATCAATAACTCCATCTGGATACTCTGGGTTGTGTTGCATAGATTCAGGAGTGCCTTGTATATGTGATATAATTATTGGCACATCTAGTTGTTGTATACGCGAAAGATTGGTTACGCGTTCTAATCCATAAATATCATTAATGATGTCCGCACCAGCATCAACAGCTGCTTCCATCACTGGTTGTTTATAAGTATCAATAGAGATACATATATCACTGTTTTTACGAATTAACTCAATAATTGGGATAGTACGCTCTAGTTCTTCTGTGAGTGAGACAGATTTAGCATATGGTTTTGTTGATTCACCACCAATATCGATAATATCAGCGCCTTCTTCTAGCATTTGCATGGCATGCGCATAAGCTCTATCTTTATTGTTGTAGCGATTACCATCATAAAATGAATCGGGAGTTACGTTTAGTATTCCCATTAATAGTGGTTTTTTATCTGTATATTGACTCAACCAAATTCTGAGCTGACTTTTATTCATAATATACTTCTTAATACAAGTTTAAATTTCTTCAGCTGGATCTTCTTTAGTTGATTTTTTACGTGTTTGCGTAGGTTTTTTTACCTTGCTAACCTTCGGTTTAGGTGGTTCTTCTTCATGAGTTGGTGCGCTCCCCCAGCTGCTAGGATGAGAAGGTTCTCTGCCTTGCATAATTTCTTTAATCTGATCTGCATCAATAGTTTCATATTTCATAAGGGCATTTGCCATTAAATGTAAAATTGGCAACTTGTCACTTAATATTTTGTGAGCTACTGCAAAGTTTTTATCGACAATTTTACGAATTTCTTCATCAATTTTTTGCGCAGTTTTATCAGATACTTCTTTGCTTTGATGTGATTGACGTCCTAAGAATACTTCACCTTCTTCTTGGCTAAAAGTTAATGGCCCAAGATCAGATAGCCCCCATTGTGTAACCATTTTTCTGGCTATTTCTGTAGCTCGTGTAATATCGTTAGATGCGCCAGTCGTTACACTATCCAAGCCAAAAATAATTTCTTCAGCTATTCTACCGCCAAAGAGGCTTGCAAGTTGACTTTCAAGACGGCGCTTTGTGTAGCTATAGCGATCTTGTTCTGGTAAGAACATAGTTACACCTAAAGCTCGGCCTCTTGGTATAATCGTTACTTTATATACTGGGTCATGTTCTGGAACACTAAGACCAACAATCGCATGGCCTGCTTCATGAAAAGCGGTTAGTTTTTTCTCATCTTCGGTCATAACCATAGATTTACGTTCTGAACCCATCATAATTTTATCTTTGGCTTTATCAAGCTCAAGCATGCTTACTTTACTTTTGTTGGAGCGCGCTGCAAATAAAGCTGCTTCATTTACTAAATTTGCAAGATCTGCACCTGAAAAACCAGGAGTTCCGCGTGCAATAGGCATTATTTCTACGGTGCTATCTGTTTGAACTTTACTAAGATGAACTTTAAGGATTTGTTCGCGGCCACGTATGTCTGGTAAAGGAACAACAACTTGTCTATCAAATCTTCCTGGACGTAGTAAGGCTGGATCTAACACATCGGGACGGTTAGTTGCTGCTATGACGATTACTCCTACATTGCCTTCAAAACCATC
>CAZADN010000116.1:0-6489 GCA_964483895.1 uncultured Legionellaceae bacterium | reverse complement strand
CTTCAAATATATTTAATAGTATTGAGTATAAAATGATACAGTCGAATTTTAACTATTTAATACATAAAGCTAGATCATCATGGGTTGGTAGTATTGGAAGATTCAATAATATTTTAGATATTGGTGGCAGTAGTCCGAATATACCAGAAGGAGCTCTTATTGAATTAGGATACTCTCATAGACCTAAATATATTACTATTTTAGATTTACCAGAGGAAGAACAGTACTGGGGAAAACCAAAATTTCCTCAAAATAAAAAATACGTTTTTGATTGGGGAGATTTGGTTTATGAACATGGGAGAGTTGAAGAAGTCGAGAAAATACGAAATTTGTGTAATAGAAAATTTGATTTGATTTTTATGGGGCAAGTCATTGAGCATATTGAACCAGAAGCTTTATACAAGGTTCTTAAGTGGATAAAAAGTCATTTAAATATAAATGGGAGATTTATTTTTGACACGCCTAATAGGATCGTTACTAGATTGTTAAATCCTGTGGGTTTCATTGATGCCGATCATAAATATGAGTATGAGCCGTCCGAATTAAGGAAGGCGCTAGCTGGATGCAAATTTGAAATTTTAAGTGAAACAGGATTGGTTTCATTTGAGAATTCAATTAAAAATAATAGTTTTAATCCGATTGAAATTATTGGAAATGAACTTTTAAATGATGTTTCAGATGAAAGTTATATCTTTGCATTTGAGTGTAGGTGATATAATATAAGTAACTACTAAGCTGCAATGAATTTTCTTGCCAACGCAGCTGCATACATATATCTACTCGTGTGTTATGTTAATATTTTTGGTTTATTTACGTAAATTGTTGACTGCAAAAAATATCCTTTTGCGTTATTGTGTTGATAGCGTATTGTTTTTTGTCTTAGTGATTTATTTTACACATAAATCGTCTTTTACCACTTGAACGTTTATATTTACAGTTGTTTTGTTATTAATTATAGCTTGTTGAGAATGGAAAATTAAGGAGTGATGTCATGAAGGTAGTACTTCTTGCAGGCGGACTTGGGACTCGGATTTCCGAGGAGAGCCACTTAAAACCGAAGCCAATGATTGAAATTGAGGGTATGCCAATTCTATGGCACATTATGAAAATATACTCATGCTATGGTTTGAATGATTTTATAATATGTGCGGGCTATAAAGCGCATGTTATTAAGGAATATTTTGCGGATTATTATTTGCACAGGTCTGATATAACGTTCGATTTTTCAAGCAATAATGAGATGATTATTCATAACAATGTTGCCGAGCCGTGGCGCGTTACCATTGTTGACACGGGGCTTAACACCATGACCGGTGGACGTATCAGAAGAATAAAAAATCATATAGGAAACGAAAGATTCATGCTTACATACGGTGACGGGGTAAGCGATGTTGATATTAATAAGCTATTGAGATTTCATGAACAACAAGACTGTATAGCGACGCTTACGGCTGTACGACAGGGCGGTAGGTTTGGGGTGTTGGAGACTGACGGTAAAAAGCTTGTTCGCAGCTTTGCGGAAAAACGCATAGAAGATGGTGGATGGATTAATGGCGGATTTATGGTGTTTGAGCCTGAGCTGTTTAATTATCTTAGCAGTGATGAAACTGTGCTAGAGCGAGATCCGCTTGAATTGCTTGCGCGGGAAGGGAAGTTAAGTGCTTATGAACATAACGGATTTTGGCAGTGTATGGATACATTGAGAGACAAGGTATTGCTTGAAGGTCTTATTAGCAAAGGAGAAGCACCTTGGATAAAGTGGTAAATTACGCAAGCTTAATTGATTTTTATAAAGGTAAGCGGGTTTTTGTTACAGGGCATACGGGTTTTAAAGGTAGCTGGTTGTGTAGAATATTGCTTAGTGCTGGAGCGATGGTAACGGGGTACTCGCTTTTACCGAATGCCGGTGCTAATCTATTTGAGCTTTGCGGTGTTGCTGATGATATTGAATCGCGCATTGCTGATATTAGGGATATCGAGAGCTTGAAGCTTGCGGTTGAAAAGGCTGTACCGGAAATAGTCATTCATCTTGCAGCGCAGCCGCTTGTAAGAGAGAGTTATTTGAATCCGCGCCATACATATGATGTTAATGTTATGGGTACGGTTAATTTGTTTGAATGTATTCTCAATGCCAAAAAACCACCCAAATCAGTTTTAAATGTTACGACTGATAAGGTATACGAAAACAAGGAGTGGACTTGGGGTTATCGTGAGAATGAGCCACTTGACGGATACGATCCGTACTCTAATTCAAAATCATGTTCAGAATTGGTGACTCACAGTTATAAAAAAAGTTTCTTTAGTAACATGGGTGTAGCGGTTTCTACGGCGAGAGCCGGTAATGTTATAGGTGGAGGCGATTTTTCAAAGGATAGAATTATTCCCGACTGTGTTAGAGCAGTATGGGACGGTACGGACATAACTATCCGCAATCCGAAGTCTATCAGACCGTATCAACATGTATTAGAACCTCTGTTTGCATACTTACTTATTGCTAAAAGGCAATTCGAGAACATTGAATACGCTGATTATTATAATGTGGGTCCAAATGACGAGGACTGTGTTACTACAGCCGACATTGTTACGCTTTTTTGTGAAAAATGGGGTCACGGTGCTAAATGGACAAGCAATAGCGAGAACGGTCCGCATGAAGCAAATTTTTTGAAGCTAGATTGTTCAAAAATTAAGAGTGTTATCGGTTGGTTTCCGGTGTGGAATACTGAAAAGGCAGTTTTAAAAACGGTTGAATGGACAAAGTGTTATATTAATGGGGATAGCGTAGAATCTTGCATGAGAAAACAGATAAGTGAATACTCGGGGGTGCGTTTATGAGTGAGAGTGAAAAAAGAAAACAAATACTAGATATGGTTAAAGAGTATTGTTCAGAATATCACACTACTAAACAATACACAACCGGCGATAGGATAGCGTATGCCAAACGCGTATATGACAGCGAAGAAATGGTGAATTTGGTTGATAGTTCCCTTGAGTTTTGGCTAACGTCCGGGAGGTATACAGATGAATTTGAAAAGAGCTTATCTGAATACTTGAACATAGAGTTCTGTAGTTTAGTTAATTCGGGTTCGAGTGCTAATTTATTGGCGTTTATGGCATTAACGTCACCTTTATTGGGAGATAAAGCAATACAGCGTAATGACGAGGTTATTACAGTGGCATGTGGATTTCCAACGACAGTAGCTCCGATTATTCAATATGGAGTGGTGCCTGTTTTTTTGGATGTTACTATACCCGAATATAACATTGATGTTTCTTTGCTGGAAAAGGCATTAAGCAATAGGACTAAAGCAGTTATGGTTGCACATACATTAGGCAACCCGTTTGATTTAAAAGCAGTAAAGGATTTCTGCGTAAAAAACAACCTTTGGCTGATAGAGGATAATTGCGATGCTTTGGGTTCGACATATACAATGGACGGTGTGGAAAGATTTACCGGTACATTTGGCGACATTGGGACATCTAGCTTCTACCCACCTCATCATATGACTATGGGAGAGGGCGGAGCGGTTTATACAGACAATCCTCTACTTAACAAAATAATAAAGTCAATGAGGGATTGGGGGCGTGATTGCCGCTGTCCGTCCGGTGTTGATAATCTTTGCGGTAGACGTTTTAACGGTCAGTTTGGTGAGCTTCCCGCGGGATATGATCACAAATATGTGTATTCGCACTTTGGTTATAATCTGAAAGCGACTGATATGCAGGCTGCTATAGGCGTTGCGCAGCTTAAAAAAATCCCTTCGTTTGTTGAGAAAAGAATGTATAATTTTAGTTATTTAAAAAATGGCTTGCGGGATTTGGGCGATAAGCTGATTTTACCAAAAGCTACAACTAATTCAAAACCATCATGGTTTGGGTTTCTTATTACTTGTAGAGATGGCGTGTCAAGGGATAGGATTGTTCGGCACTTGGAAGAAAAAAGAATCCAGACGAGAATGCTGTTTGCCGGTAATATTATGAAGCATCCGTGTTTTGACCAAATGAGAAATTCGGGCAAAGGCTTTAGAGTAGTCGGGGAGTTAATAAATACCGACAGGATTATGCGTGATTCTTTCTGGATTGGAGTTTATCCCGGGATGACGGAGGGTATGCTTGATGAAATGGTTAAAGAAATAAAGGTAATATTATTGTCAATCTAGTATGAGGGAGATAAAATGACAAGTAAAGAATTGGCGTTGCTGATAAGGTGTAGTGCTGTAGAAATAACAAGTCGCTCTAACAGCTCACATATAGCTTCTGTTTTGTCAATGGCCGATATTGTAGCTGTTTTATATAATGATGTAATGAATATTTTTCCGGAGAATCCTGAAAATGATTTAAGGGATAGGTTTGTTTTGAGTAAGGGACACGCAGGGGTTGGGGTATATATAGCTTTAGCTGAATTGGGGTATTTTCCGAAAAAAAAACTATTGACTTATTGTAACGATGGTGGCGTGCTTTCAGGTCATGTTTCTCATTACAGCGTTCCAGGCGTTGAGTTATCTACCGGATCATTAGGGCATGGTATATCGGTTGCTTGTGGAATGGCAATGGCAGCCAAAGTGGATAAAAAAACGCATAGAGTTTTTGCTTTGATTGGAGATGGTGAGTGTGATGAGGGGAGCGTTTGGGAAACGGCATTATTTGCAAATCATTATAGGCTATCAAATTTTTATGTTATTGTGGATCATAATAAAATGCAGAGTCTAGGCTATTGTGAGAAAACAATTGAATTAATTGATTTGGCTGCCAAGTGGGATTCGTTTGGCTGGAATGTAATTGTAGTAGATGGACACAGTCATGAACAGATTAAGTCGGCATTTGCTAATAATGTTTCTGAAAAACCCACAGTTATTGTTGCAAATACTATTAAGGGTAAAGGAATATCTTTTATGGAAAACAATATACTATGGCACTATCGAGCTCCGCTAGGAGAGCAATATGAGAAAGCAATGAAGGAGTTAAAGGGTGATATACAATGAGATTGGCTTTTGTGGAAACTCTTTTAGAGGCTATAAAGAAAGATAAAAATATAATTTTGATAACCGGCGATTTAGGCTATGGGGTTTTAACAGAAATCTGGGAGAAGTACCCTCAACAATTTATTAATGCTGGAATATCTGAACAAAATATGGCCGCAGTTGCTTGTGGCATGGCTTTAGAAGGCAAGATTGTTTTTATTTATTCTATAGCTAATTTCCCCACGTTTAGGTGTTTGGAACAGATACGAAATGACATTTTATATCACAAGGCAAATGTTAAAATAGTAGCACTTGGTGCAGGGTTTTCGTATGGAACAGCGGGCATGAGTCATCATGCTACGGAGGATATAGCGATAATGGGTTCATTGCCTAATCTAACTGTTTTTTCGCCGTGCGATCAAACTGAAACCAAGGCGGTTACTAAAGCTTCAATAGAATTAAATTCGCCATGCTATATACGACTAGGCAAAGGTGGGGAACCGCAAATTCACTCGAATGATATTAGCTTTCAAGTTGGTAGAGCAATAGAAATTATTAGTGGTAATAAAATATGTATTATAGCAACAGGATCCATAATTATTGAAGCATTAGAAGCCGCTAAAAGTCTGAATAAAATGGGTATTTCCACTGCATTGTTAAGCATGCCGACGATTAATCCGATTGATGATAAAGCGATACAGAAGTTTGGTCAAATAGCTGATGTAATTGTAACGGTTGAAGAACACAATATAAATGGTGGACTCGGGAGCCTTGTTGCTAATATTCTAGCGAGCATTAGTGGAAAGACTGCTTTACTAAAAAAAGTTGGAATACATGGTGGTTTTTCTTCAGTTGTTGGTTCACAAGAGTTTTTAAGAGAATATAACCAAATTAAAGCAAGGGATATTGTTAATTTGATTGTGGGTTAGGGTGACGATGCAATGAGAAGAGCGATTATAACAGGAGCAACTGGAATGATTGGGGTTGCTTTAATAAATGTGCTTATTGAAAAGAATATTGAAGTTGTACTACTGGTTCGAAATAATTCTCGAAAAAAATCTAGAATTCCAAAATCTGATTTAATAAAAACTTATGAATGTGATTTAAGTAGGCTATATGAATTTAATGGGTTTAGTGACGTAGCTGATGTGGTTTTTCATCTTGGATGGGAAGGAACGACAGGTATTGCTCGAAGTGATATTTTAGGACAACTAGAAAATGTAAGATATATTATTGAGGCAGTTAAATTAGCAAAGCGATGTGGTTGCTCTACATTTGTTGGAGTTGGATCTCAAGCTGAATATGGTAGAGTATATAATAAAGTAGCTAGTAATAACTCAGTGAATCCTGATACTCCGTATGGAAATATTAAGTATACAGCGGGTAGAATTAGTGGAGTGTTGTGTAAAGAGTTATCTATAAAGCACATGTGGGCTAGAGTGTTCAGTGCTTATGGAAAATATGACGGATACAATACTTTAATGTCTGTATAATGGGGTTAAATCCCTCGCCTTTAAGGCGAAACCTTTAG
>CAZADN010000115.1:1369-6539 GCA_964483895.1 uncultured Legionellaceae bacterium | reverse complement strand
TTGGAGTTTATTTGAAGGTTTATTTAATAAACCACCCACCATTTTTTATAACGGTAAGTTATATCCTTTGGAACCTTATCATCAAGTTATTTTCGCGGGAAATCCGTTGAGTTACGGAGGAGAACGTACTATGGCTTCGCTATTTAAACGCCATGGTAACACGTGTTTATTTAATCCTATGCCCGCTGAATATATTTACCTCAAAGTGTTGAATCCTTTATTTAAAGATAGTTCTTTGGATGCGAAAGAATTATCGCGTTATTTTTTGGAGACCTATCAATTTTTAAATCGTCTAGAAAGTCAATCTGTTTTAATTACTGCTCGCGAATTATCAAGCATGGCGCTGTTAACTATTAATTATTGTCGTGAGCATCCAGATGCTGATCCCAAGCTTGTTGCACAATTTTATGCTTATCAAATTTCTGAACCTTTAGTTCCTAAAGCGCATCAAGCAGCATTTCAACAAGCGATTACTAAACCAGATTTTGTACCTAAAACTAAGTTAGCCAACAATCCAGCGTTTTTTTTGACACCTTCACGAATTATATTAAAGCAACAATTGGATGATTTTTTAAATCTACGCGCATTTCGACGCGATTGTGGCGCGAGTTTAAACGATGAGCAGAAGTTCTCAGGATTAGGTGGGATAACCATTGATGGCGAGCCAGGTATTGGAAAAAGCCGCATGGTGCTTGAATGTTTACGAGAACATGGGTATGTGCGAAGGAATTTAGACAACAACGAATCAGTATCGACAGACGAAACACCTGTAAATGTCTATTATCACATTCCAGTAAGCATGGGGGTTGAAGAAAAAAAAGCATTATTATTAAAAGCCTTTCACGAGGGAGCTGTGGTTGTTATTGATGAGGTGAATAGTACACCTATGATGGAACGTTTTCTAAATGATCTTTTAATGGGGTATGATCCGGAAGGCAATCGACCAGATAATCCTGGGTTTTTCATGATTGCAACACAAAATCCGATTTATATGGCAGGACGTACAGCCTCAAGTAATGCATTAGCAAGACGTGTTGCAACAGTGAATCTTGATCCATATACGCCAGAAGAAATGCAAGGTATTTTGATTAATAAAGGCTTCAAACCAGTAATTGCATCTCAATTGGTGAGTAGCTATGAAGAAGCAAAACAAGAAGCTTTGTCGAATAACTATAAGCCATCACCAACATTTCGTGATTTAGAGCGAGTTGCCAATCAATTTGATCTTGCTGCAAGAAAAATTCAAGGGTTTATGCGAAAAGATAAGATTATCCATAGCAATAAACCCGAGATAAAGATAGTGCAATCGGTACCGTTGTACAAAGTAAAGCTTTCTTTACGCGAATGTGGCGAACTAGGTGTTATGTTGATGCAACAAATTGAACTGAATACGACACGGAATTTTAAAGCAACTCAAACACTTATTGAGATAGTTAACCATCTTCCCCGCTCTTTAAGTGAAATCGATTTAGCACAAAGATTAGCTGACACGCAAAGTGAATTATCCATAGCACTTGCTCAACTTGGGCCTGAAAACAATAAACAAATCAATGAAATCGTTCAATATGCTAAAGCACAATCGCATGCAGATAATACCACATCAACAATAAATCGAGTTTAACTCACGCATTACATAACGAAAAATATGGAGATGAATAACCTATTTTTCATTGGGTATACTCACAAAACATGGTAACATTAATTAATTTAATCTTTAGCATCTAATTATGAACTATTGTAATCTCGGTCTTGCAGTAATTGAAACGGAAGCCCAGGCAATTTTTGAATTGACTCATAGGATTAATCAAGACTTTGCAAGTGCATGTGAAGTAATACTAAATTGTAATGGTCGCGTAGTCGTAACTGGTATGGGAAAATCTGGCCATATAGCCAACAAAATAGCATCAACTTTAGCAAGCACGGGCACTCCTGCGTTTTTTATGCACCCAGGAGAAGCGAGTCATGGCGATCTTGGCATGCTAACAAAGAATGATATAGTTTTAGCAATCTCAAACTCTGGTAAAACACAAGAAATTATAGTGTTATTACCAATTATTAAGCGTCTTGGAATTCCATTAATTACAATTACCGGCAAAACTGATTCGGTTCTTGCATTAGCAGCAGATTTTAATCTTGATGTTACAATCAAACAAGAAGCATGCCCTTTAGGTCTTGCACCAACTACCAGTACAACAGCTTCCCTAGTTATGGGTGATGCCTTAGCAATTGCGTTGCTTGAAGCCAGAGGTTTCAATGCTGAGGATTTTGCAAGATCGCATCCAGGAGGAGCTCTTGGTCAAAGATTACTAATTAAAATTGATGATGTTTTTCAACAAAATGATAACTTACCTATCGTCGATGAAAACATTTTCGTCCGTGAAGCATTAATTGAAATGACTGATAAAAAATTAGGCATGACATGTGTAGTAAATGCAAAAGGTCTATTAACTGGAGTATATACTGACGGTGACATCAGAAGGACTTTGCTAAATGGCCATAATGTAGATATAATAACCATCAAGGATGTAATGAGTAAAAATTGCAAATATATTACAAAAGGTATGTTAGCAGCTGAAGCGTTATCTATTATGCAAAAACACTCCATTACTTCGTTGGTAGTAGTTGATGAGAATCAAAAGCCTATCGGCGTATTGCACATGCATGATTTACTTAAAGCTGGAGTATACTAGAGGTGTTTATGCAAAATTTAATTAATAAAGCCAAAAAAATTCGTTGTTTAATATGTGATCTTGATGGTGTCTTAACAGATTGTCGAGTATTTATTGATAATTCCGGTAACGAATATAAAGGATTTAATATCCAAGATGGCTTGGGAATTAAACTTTTACAAGGATCTGGTGTAGAGGTTGCAATTATTACAGGCTCGAAACAACAACTTATTCATTACAGAACAGCGCAATTAGACATTAAATATTTTTACCCAGGCGCAATCAACAAACAAAAAGCTTTTGATAGTTTAAAGTCTGACTTGAATTTAACCAATGAAGAAATTGCATATATTGGTGATGACTTACCAGATCTAGCAATAATGAAACAAATAGGTTTTAGCGTTGCTACCGCAAATGCTGTGCGTCAAGTTAAAGAATTTGCCGATTGGCAAACAGAATTACCAGGCGGACATGGGGCTGTGCGCGAAGTATGTGACTTTATTTTACAAGCACAAGGAACGCTATCTAAATCTTTAGAGAAGTTTTTACAAAATGAATAAAACTAAAACTATAAATTGGCTATGCGTAATTATCACAATATTTCTTTGTGTATTTTGGTATCACATGAGTGACACTAGCCAAGACAATCAAAGTATTGATAAAGAGGCTCTCAAAAAGTCTATTGATATGACCATTAATAACATTAGTGTTAAAGAATTTAATAAAAATGGCAAGCTCACCAACTTTATTGAGAGTCAAGAAATTAATCACATCCAACAAAATGACACTCATATTTTGTTTAATCCACACATCATCGTTCAAGAAGGTGAACAACAACCTTGGGATATAAATGCCAAAGTCGCTAAGGCTATCCATGGTGGAAAAAAAGTTACTTTCACTGACGAAGTTAAAATTATACAAAAACAACCTACCAACGTAGGAAATATTCAACTATACACAGATAAAATCACATATTTTCCTAATAAAAAATATGCGATAACGAAAAATAATGTTAAATTACAACAAAATAATAGTATAGTTGAGGCTACTGGTTTAAAAGCCTTTCTTGCTGAAAGTCGCATTCAATTTCTTAAAAACGCTCGAGGTCGTTATGAGCAAAATAATGGGTAATAAAATCTTAGCTTTAATTTTTATAGGTATTTTCTATAGCAATTTATCATTTGCTTTAGAAAGTGACAGTCAAGAACCATTGGAACTAAAAGCAAGTCAAGCTGATATAAATCAAAGCGAACATAAAGGTATATACACTGATGGCATTGAGTTTGATCAAGGAACCACACATATTCGTGCAGACAGAGCTGAAACCAAAACAGATGCAAATAATAAATTAACCATGGCGATAATCTATGGTAATAAAACCAGCCAAGCTCATTATTGGTCACAGATGGAAAAAGATAAGCCTGATTTACATGCTTATGCTGATATAATTGAATATTATCCTGATAAAAAAATTATAAAATTAATTGGCAACGCTCGCATTGAACAAGGTGATAATTCATTTAAAGCACCACAAGTTACCTACAATATTGAAAAACACCATATTGTTTCTGGTGGCATGGTAAACAATAAACAAAAAACTGTTATAATTTTTCATCCGCCAAGGAAAAAGTAATGACTAAGCTTGTAGTTAATAATTTAAAAAAATCCTTTAAATCCAGGGCTGTTGTTAACGGTGTTAGCTTATATGTTAATCAAGGAGAATGTGTTGGATTGCTCGGGCCCAATGGCGCCGGCAAAACCACATGTTTTTATATGATTGTCGGCATTCAAAAATGTGATGCTGGTGAAATTTTATTAAACGATAAAAACCTAGTAAAAATGCCAATTCACAAACGTGCACGCCTCGGTATTGGTTATTTACCGCAAGAAGCATCAATATTTCGTAAAATGACAGTCGCGCAAAATATTTTAGCCATATTAGAATTGCGTAAAGATTTAAATAAGAAAAAACGCCTAGAAATAATGGAAAGTCTTCTGCATGAGTTTAATATTGAACATCTGCGCAACAATATTGGCATGAGTTTATCAGGCGGTGAACGTAGACGCGTTGAAATTGCGCGATCACTTGCAATTAACCCAAATTTTATCTTATTAGATGAACCATTCGCAGGAGTAGACCCTATTTCTGTAATTGATATTAAAAAGATTATTCAGCATTTATGTGACAAACAAATAGGTGTACTAATAACAGATCATAATGTCCGCGAAACTTTAGATATATGCCAACGCGCATACATTGTAAATGAAGGTAAAATTTTGGCCGAAGGCACTCCAAATCAAATCTTAATGAATCAAGAAGTAAGAACAATATATTTAGGTGAAGAATTCACCCTACAATAAAATTATGTTTTTCCATATAACATGTTATAATATGTTATATGCATATTATAAGGTTACATCATGAATATTAATATTTATCTAGATAATGAATTAGGAGATTTGCTTGCCAATGAGGTCAAAAAAACTGGTCGTTCTAGAAA
>CAZADN010000115.1:0-1359 GCA_964483895.1 uncultured Legionellaceae bacterium | reverse complement strand
AAGCAATCAACGAATGGATTATAAATCATAAGACTCAACAATGGCCTAATAATATTATGAATTTTAAGGGAATTCCAGAATTCACAAGCATAGAATCTTACCGAGATGAGCTGTTACCACCACAACAAGAGGATCCTCTGAAATGAAGTTTTTACTGGATACTTGTGCGGTTAGTGATTTTATAAAAGGCGAAATAAATACCCTACAAAAAATCAAAAGCCTTTCCCCAATTGATATTGCAATTTCCTCAATAACTATAATGGAGCTAAATTACGGATTAGCCTTAAATCCAGCCAAAGCAAAAATCCTCGTTCCAATTATCGAAAATTTTTTAAAAGTTGTTTCTTTACTAGGATTTAATAAGGAAGAAGCAACAATAAGCGGAAATATTCGTGCGGACCTTAAAAAACAAGGTTTATTAATTGGGTATTATGATATTTTATTAGCTGCAACTGCATTACACCATCAACTAATTTTTGTTACATCTAATACTAATGAATTTAAGCGCATACCAAATCTCGTCCTTGAAGATTGGCGCTTAATATAAACAACTAAACTGCACGCGGCTTAAATCAATCGATTATAAAATAAACAAAAATGCAAATGGGGCGTGCTGTTGACTTTTTGCTCTTTTAATGATAGATTGCGCGCATTATGGCACAAATATATTCCGTTAACCCCTGGAGAGAGAAATGCTATTATCAAAGGTCAAAACTGAGAATATTGTAAATGCGGAAAGACTATCGGTTAAATTTTATTGTGATAATCTATTTAAATCATATAAAATTCATAAGGATAAAGAAACAAAACCAAATGAAATCACGGATTACCTTTTACCCTTAGTTCATTTTATCGATCCTTTATGTCATTTATTAAAATTACTAGTCAATATATGTAGACTTGCAGTTGCGATATTTGATTTATTTTTATGCGCTCTAAGTGGTAATAAGAACAACAAATATGATGCCACAATAACATTACTAAATTGCGGAATATTAGTAGCCATTAACGTTGCGAATATTATACTATCAATAGTTTCAATGTTTACCCGTACTTTTGCAACGATTAAAGACTTATATATTGAACCAGAAAAAGTTAATGATGATAAAAAGTTTGCTTCAGAAAACAAGTTTTTCTTGAATATTGTTGATGTTCCAAGTTACATGATTCCTGGAGATGAAAGCATGTCTGGTTTTTTCAATACATATAATCCAGGATTTTAAAAAGCCTCCATCACAGAACAACTCCACTTGTAGGTTGGGCTGCAAAGCCCAACATGATTTATCTCTAAACTCAACACCAGAGTTGGGCTTTACAGCCCAACCTTGTGTCTTAAAAATATGGTTTAATATATTCTTA
>CAZADN010000114.1:0-6596 GCA_964483895.1 uncultured Legionellaceae bacterium | reverse complement strand
GAAACCTAAAAAACATATTAAAGCCAGGAGGGGTTGTACTCTTATCAACACCGAATATTGATTCCGTCTTTGACCGCCTATTTTATTTAATATTTGGATATCATTATTATTTTGGTTCACAAGGAATCGTAAACTCTGGTAATCATATTACAATGGTACCTTTATGGCTTATGGCGCATATATGTGAATCTAACAAACTTAATATATCTCATAAAACATACGTTGATACTAGCCCGCATTTTAGCTGGCGTTTTTCCATTTTAAAAGTCCTTTTAAAACCTTTGTTATATTTAGCAAAAAACAAAAATGATTCATCAATTAATATTGTAATTGTCAATAAAATTGTCTAATGGCCAAATATAGTTAGTAATTATATTTATCTCTCACTTAATCTATAATTAGCTATTTCCTATTTTCTCATTTATATAATTTTTTGTGGCAATAAAACCATAAGATTATGCGCTAGTAACTTATCTAATATAGGGTACAAATCCCATATTGGTACAGAGCATTCTTCAGCTATCTCAATTAGAGACTTTGAGCCGTCAGACCAGGTGATAAAATCCATCATTAATCGTGTTTCAATGCCACTTGATTTTGTAGATAGAGTTGGATACAGACCACGCTTACCAAGCTGTGGCTCGCCTAAAACAGTTATTTTTGGGTAACAATTTTTTTCTATAGCTTCAATAGCAAGTTTTAGCACATTGTAACCACCTTCTAAACCTTTAGGTGTTACAACATGAATTAGATCATCAAGTGATGTATGATATTCAGGATATTGGCCATACTTAGTGCGCATGATTGAAGCAATTGGCAAATCAACGCCGGGTGCACAATACTGACGCTCATCACTACCTCTATCAGCCCATTTGTAAGAATCGAAATCTGATTTTATCCACTTTAACACGTGTCGAGCAATTTTATCACTTATAGTTGAGCCATTACGTGAAGGCAGATATGAATAGGTTCTATCATCTCCAACACAAGTAATGTTAAACCCAGCAAGAACATGAGATTTTAACCAATCTAAATTTTGACTAATATAGGTTATTGAGCCAATTGTTTCTGGTATGAAAATAATTCTATAAGTGTATTTTCTGTGTGAGAGCGTGCATAGCCACTTAGCGAGATATGTTGTAACTGTAGGGCCTGATAATTCATTATTTGCCATCGATGGATGACAGATATAAGTGGATAAAAAAACTTCCTCGCTACTCTCACCAGGTAAAATCAATTCGCCATAAGTTAAAGAGCCAGAAAATAGCTCGGCATCAATGAAAACTTCATAATCTCCATCAGGAAGTTGCTCTCTTTGTTGGTGAGTAATACAAAATCCCCAGCGTTCGCTATAATAAGAAGTTATATAAGGTATAGCGTCAGGTTGATCGTTTAAAGAGTACAAATGTTGATTCAATTCATCTAGTTTCAGTTGTGTATGAACAGGAACACTGTACCCTACCACATGTAGATTGTTTTTCTTAAAGTCACAAATTTTTTCGCCTGATGGTGTTCTTATATAGGCATCACGTATTTTCCATTCCTGTGGAACAACCCAATCAAGCACTTTTGTACCGGTAGATACTTCTTTTATTGATAAATTTGGCAGATGTTCATTTTTAAGAATAGCTAACGTTTCTCGAATACCATCTCCCGTAATACTGCGATTGATTGGCCAAAGTTTTTTCGCAAGTTCATGAATCTCTGTGCCAATCATTTTTATTCCTTTTATCGCTTCTTTATATTCTCTCAATAGCAAAACAACGTGCTGGAGCTCCATCTCCATCTTTTATTTTTATGGGAGCTACAATCAGTTCAACTTCAGGTTGCTTTATCTCTCTAATATTTATCAAATATTCTACAATAAGCGTATTTTGACTTAAGAGAATACGGTGATTAGGGGCATCATTATTAGTATTGTATCCATTTAATGGATTATCTGGTTGCGGCGTATCCAACGCAATTAAGCGGCAACCATGTTCTACTAACCAGCTACAAGCATCTTCAGATAGAAAAGGGTGATCAGTATAATAACGTTTTGTGCCTAATGCACGTATATCCCAGTCGAATCTGAAAATAAGTCTTTCCATAGGGCGTGAACCAATAGCTGCTTCAAGATCGTTGGGGTGTAATTCTTGAAAATCTGCTGCCCAGGAAAAATCTAAGACGGCTGCATTCCCGATAAATACATCCAACGATATATTATCAATAGTTTCACCACTTGATACAAAATGGCGTGGAGCGTCCACATGGGTACCAGTATGCGTGCCCAAAACAAGTTTTCTGGTTTCACGATCTTCGATTCCATGTCTACCCATTTGAGTAATTTCTACAAATGGATGCCAATGAGCACAAAATGTTTGCATTCCTTCATGAATAGTCATGCTTAAGTCAATTATTCGTCTTTGATTCATCATGTTTGCCTTGTTAAAAATTTTTTATCAATTTACGAAGTATCTGCCACATTTATAACTAGAACACTTCAATTACAGCTACTTAATTTGCACTGCTTACTCATCTTCACATCTAGGAATAATGCCCAAAAGTTCTGCTTCGGTTAAAAACCAAGGTCTGGTTATTATTACCTCTTGAATTAAATTAAACATGTCCTTAGCCTTTATTAAACCAATGCTTCCCCTACCAATTTTTGCAACTTTGTATAGATTTCGCTCCTTTATTAATTGATTAAGAGCATGAGGAGACTGAAATGTTCCTTTTGTTAAATAGCGAACCCATATTGTACCTTTCCTTATTTCTTCCATTCCAGCTTTCTGAAAAACACCTGTAAAAGTTTTGTCGAACCGATATGGTACTTTCAACGCTTTTTCAATATAGTGAATAAAAGTTACATAAGCTGCATCTAAATTGAAATTACAAATAACGCCATCAGCTTTATAAAAACGATCAAAGAAACTATTAGTATCGTAAGCATTTTCTGGTACATTTTTTGTCAACTCATCGGCTCTCATTCCTATAGAAGCAACAGAAACATGAGGATCTTCAGATCTATATGCATCAGGATGTAAGCGTATTTGCTCTGTCAAAAAACCACAATCAGAAGGTGTTTTATCTGGATCAAAAATCCTTCCTCGTGAAAAAGAGTAAGTAAACGTAGGCACAACTAGAGTACCAGAAGAACCAATTACATCAAAAAAACCATTTAAAATCGTGTTAAACACATTTTCTGGATAATTCCCGCCTACTGGATTACCTAAAAAACCTATATTGCTATGTGAAAATACAATATCACCTTTTTTAAGGCCAACATCACAAAGAGCCATACTAATGTCATTAGAGGAATAGCTAAACTTCATATTCCAATATCCTTAAATCATTAACGATTGTGGCTGAAGCTCAAAAAAATGCCATAATGGGAATTTATTTGAAAAATTGATAGCCCTTTTATTTGGTTTGTCGAAGTCAGTATTTGAATACAATTCCCGAACATCTTTAATTATAAAATGCTCCTTCAAATAGGATTTCAATAGCTCAAAAGAATTTGGAGCAACATTAAACATTTTATCCCGATATTCTGTAATAACTGTAAAAGGTCTTTCTTCTTCACCAAGCCACGGTCTTAACCAAAAAACCCCATGTGGCTCTAGGCTTAAAAAACGACCGTTTGGTTTTAAAATACGTCTGATTTCGGAAAGTAAAATGTCAATGGAAGATTGTTGTTTTGGATCTGGAGATACAAAATAAAAAAGCAAGGCATCACTCATAAAAGCAAAGTCAAAACTTTCTGACTCGATCCACTTTAATGCATTAATATTGGTGCCTATTTCCGAGACTTTAAATGTTACATTTTCCTTAAAATTTGATTTTGCTGTTTCAATATATTTAGGATTAGGATCTATTCCTAGCACATCTGCACCTGTTTGACTCATAAGATGAGAATAATATCCAATTCCACAACCCACATCTAATATTTTATGCTTTGAGTTAAATTTTTCAGCGAAGAAGGATTTTAAAAAATTCTCTTGAATTGACTTATAAAGTGTATCATTTAAACCATCTTTATTTGGATTAAATTTTTGATTTACCCACCACTCTCCTGGATCAACACGTTTTTCTAGTAAAAGTTTTTGTCCTAATTGTTGATGAAAATTTCCAACGTTATCCATATCTAACAACGACATTTTAGGTTTTAAAGTAGATTTATATTTTTCTTCATCATCAATCAAAATGTTATTTTTTTTAAGTAATAACGTAGCTTCTTTGAAGCTACAACTATTTTCTTTTGGCCAATCTTGATACTGTCTAATGCGTCTACTTGGATCAGCTAAAAGACCATCATAATTAGAAAAAACACCCATTTTATATATCTTAAAAAGAACACCTGTAAATTTTGCATCTATATCACTAATATCACAGCCTTGCTGTAATAAACTAAGCGCCATCATTGTATTTGAACAAACCGCCAAAGTATCTTGTGTGAATACATTATAAAGTATCCAATGACCAGAATTATCAAGTTGAGCAATTATGTCCTGAGGCATTTTCATATTTTTTCCTTTTATCTACCGAAAAATCTAAATATTATTTTTTTAATTCGTGAATTATTTCAGCTAGTCCTTTAATAGTAGAAAAACGCCGCTCTTGAAAATGGCTTGCATCAAAGGTTATATTAAATGAAGATTCCAAAGTTTCAATAAGATCAACTATTCCTAAGGAATTAACCATTGCAGCCTCAAAATAATTTATATTTTCTATATCATTAGATAGTGGCAATTTTGATTTATTTGAAAAATAATTTTTTAACCACTCAATATATTGTTGCATATCACTTACTCCTTTATAGTCAAACACATTATTAATCTAATGTGCGAGCCAAAATCATATTAGTTCTCTTAGTTTTTGCTTTTGTATTTTACCTGTACTGGAACGGGGAAAGTCTTTAACAATTTCGAAACGAGCAGGCACAGCATCAGGGTGCATCGATTGTTTACAATATTCAAGTATACTCATTTCATGAAATTGATTGTTGTCTTCAAGAATGACAAAAGCAATTACTTCTTCACCCCAGAAAGAGTGCTTTTTTCCAATCACTGCAACATCTTGAATATCTTTGTGTTGTAACAGTGTTTCCTCAACAGCACGCGGGCTAACATTTGTACCACCGTGGATAATTAAATCTTTCACACGCCCAGTAATAAATAAATTATTATCCGCATCAATATAACCGTAATCACCAGTATTCAAAAAATTATTCTCAAGCGGTACGTTAATCAAATCTGTTTCTGGATCCAGATATCCAGATAAAACAAATGGTGAGGAAACAAACAAATTACCGGAGTTACCATTTGGTACAAGCTTGTTTTCGTCATCTCTTACCTCAATTTTTACTTCCTCTAGTATTTTTCCTGTTGAAAGTTGTACGCATGGTAGATTTAATGAGTTAGTAGAAATTAACATGGCCTCACTTGTACCATAACTTTCTAAACATTTAACGCCAAATTTTTTTTCAAACATTTCTTTTGTAAGTTGTGGCAGAGGGGCTGTACCAACAAAAAGATGTTGAAGTATTTGTTGCACTTTCTTCGCAATAACTTCACTGCGGTTTAATTTTGTCAAAAGAGCTAACATGGTAGGTGTTAACCATAACGCATTAGTTTGTCCATTTAATACAGGATCCCACAAATTAATCGCTTCCTTGGCGCTAAACTGAGGTGCAATTACGACGCATCCACCTGCCATGATAGGACACAAA
This sequence comes from uncultured Legionellaceae bacterium, assembly GCA_964483895.1. Taxonomy (GTDB): domain Bacteria; phylum Pseudomonadota; class Gammaproteobacteria; order Legionellales; family Legionellaceae; genus 2-12-FULL-35-11. The sequence goes on along the minus strand of CAZADN010000114.1, from coordinate 886 downwards.
ACCGTGTTAAGAAATCCTGCCATGTATCCCATGGGCATACAATGCAACATGCTGACAGACGCATCCAACCCAGCTTGTTTATTAAATGCTTGCGCATTAGCAAGCATATTTTCAATGGTATGGCAGACTCCCTTAGGACGACTGGTTGTACCTGAAGTAAAAAAAATTGCAATAATAGTACTTTCGTTAGAACGAATTAAATAGTTCTTGTCAGCAGCTTCAAACTTAAGGTCACTTGGATTTTTAATATGAATTTTAGGTTTTGTAAGTGACACAATATAATCAATATCTGTTTGAGGCAATGCTGAGTTAATAGGTACAATCGTAAATCCACCCAAAATGCATGCAAAATAACAAAAAATGAATTCTATGGAATTAGATAATTGTACTGCAATTCTATCATTTTGCTTTATTTGTTTACTTTCAAAAAATAAGGCCAATTGTGCGGCTCGATGATACAGCTCTATGCCAGTATACGCCTGGTTATTATCTCGTAATATAATTTTATAATTATTAGATTTTAGAATGTACTCTAGCTGACTTATCATACTTCGCATTCAATAATCTCCTGTTCTCCTCCAATATAATGTAAGTAAGCCGCCTTCCAACTGCTTTGCGCTCCCTGCTTGGAAAGACGTTTTGCTTGATTCTCAACTAGTTCTTGAGATATTTCTACTTGATTATAAATACTTACATCCATAATTAAGCGCCTAGGATCCACGCCATACATTTTTGAATATTTTTCGATAATAGGCATATAACTTGAGTGAAACAAGGAAAACCCAGCAACGATATCGATGGTGCTTATCCCTTTGACTGTAATGTGAGGCTGAATATATTTTTCAGCAATATCATTGATATGTTTTTTAATATCAGTTTTAAACTG
>CAZADN010000113.1:0-6679 GCA_964483895.1 uncultured Legionellaceae bacterium | reverse complement strand
CCGTCGCTGCTTATTTATTCTGGAACTATGGAATTAGCCGATTAGGTGCTGGTAAAACTGCTATTTTTTTTAATCTGATTCCGATAGTAACTACCGTAATTTCCTTTTTTCAGGGACAAACGGTTTCTATGATTCAAATTATCGGGGGACTAAGCGTCATTTTTGGTGTGTTATTATCCACGAAAGCAATTTCATTTCGGAAAAAGCAAATAGCCATAGTACAGACAGCGTAAAATTTCGATTAATGCCCAATCGTTTTTACTATTACACTTGTTTATAACATATCAATACAAAGATCTTTTTGATATATTTTTACAATTTTGGTCTAACAAATGATGGAATTTGAGAACGCATAGTTTGATTTGCCAACGAACTATCCCAAAATGAGATTTCGCATAATACAGATTTTAAAAAGGTCTCAATCACCAAAGGGCTATATTGCGCCTCTATTTCAGGAGGCATTAACTCATTGAGTACAGAAAGAATAAGTTGCGCTGAAAGCAAAAATGTAGGACTAGAATAAGAGTCAATCCAAAGTTGATAAGGATTTCCCGAACTTATTTCTTTTTGTTGCATAATCATGCCAAGATTACTATAAATATAAAAGCATGGAATAAGGCTAGCAATCGCGACTGGAATGGGGATAGATTCGGAGTGCGTCGCGTGGTGTAAATGTTGCATATAGTTGTTTACAGCCTCATGCCCTGGATTTTGAATTTGATTCTTTGGAAAGAATTTTATTAAATATGAATCCATCATCAGATATTTATCATGCAATTTTTCATGGGTTTTGAAGGCTTCATGAGATAGATACAGTAATATTTCTCTGTGTTTAGAATGGATGACGCGTTTTGCAACATGGTTTAAACATTGAGCGAATTTAAAAAGGTAGGCTTTATCCTCTTTTAAAAAATTGCAAAAAATCGGCATAGGTAAGGTGCCATCGCTCAATAATTGATTAAAATGATGATTATAAATGATAGGCCAATACGGCTTCATGGCTTGGTTAATTTTTTGAAAAATCATACCATTTCTAAAGAAGCCACATTTCACGATGATATGCGCCTTGCCAAAAATACCACTCTAATTGTGCTGAGCGTACAAAAGCAGCGATCATTTTTTCCTGTAACCTAGCACTTGCTGAGCTACCCATAAAATTAATAATATCTATGGCTGATTTTGTCGAGGATGCTGGTGTAACAATTTTTCTGTAAATTGAATATGGCTTATAAGTAGGTCATCAGTTAAACTTCAGTTTCTTACAAAAGGAGCTTAAGAGATGACCATAGGAACAAATGATACAGGATTTTCATCATTAGCAAAAGTGCTATCTGAACAAGGGTTAGAAGGACTTGGTAGCGCTGTTGAAATATTGATTAATGAAGCGATGAAAATAGAAAGGACTAAACATATTAACGCGAAGTTATATGAAAGGAGCGAATTGCGATCTGGTTACGCTAATGGATTTAAGCCTAAGCAACTTCATACAAGAATAGGCGCATTAAATTTACAGGTTCCGCAAGTTAGAAACAGTGATTTTTATCCATCCTTTCTTGAAAGAGGCTTGCGTTCGGAACGAGCATTAAGTTTGTCATTAGCGGAAATGTATATACAAGGTGTGTCTACTCGTAAAGTTGGCGCGATTTTGGAAGAGATGTGTGGCTTTGAAGTAAGCAGTCAGGATGTAAGTCGTGCATCTAAGCTTTTAGATGAAGAATTTATTAAATGGCGAGAAAGGCCATTAGGTCAATATGTATATTTAATTTTAGACGCAAGGTATGAAAAAGTTCGTGAAGGAGGTCAAGTTATTGATTCGGCGGTTTTAATTGCATATGGGGTTGATTGTTTAGGGGCTCGTCATGTGCTTGGTTTGTCAATATTATTATCAGAAGCAGAAGTTCATTGGCGTAAATTTTTAGAGAGTTTAGTTACAAGAGGCTTACATGGAGTGCGGTTAATAACTAGTGATGCGCACAGTGGTTTAAAATCTTCCTTAAGGTCGGTATTTCCATCAGTTCCATGGCAACGCTGTCAATTTCATTTGCAACAAAATGCACAATCATATGTTCCTAAACAGAACATGAAAAAAGAAGTTGCGGAAGATATTCGAACTATTTTTAATGCGCCTAATAAAGTAGAAGCGGATAGACAGTTATCACTAATGATATCTAAATATGAAAAAACTGCGCCAAAATTAAGCGAATGGATGGAGAATGCTATCCCTGATGGTTTAACTGTATTTAATTTTAAAGCTAGTCATCGTGTTCGTTTAAGAACCACCAACTTGGCTGAAAGAGTTAACAGGGAGATAAAAAGACGGACTAATATTGTAAATATATTTCCAAATGTTGCGTCATGCGAGAGATTAATAACAGGGATTTTAATAGAAATTAGCGAAGGCTGGGGAAATGAGCAAACATATTTATCTATGAAAGATTAAATTTTTTTGCCTGAAACCAAGTCTGATTTTGTCAATGGCCGCATATTGCGGGCGTAGCGTACCATTGACAACGGTATGATAAAATAAGCTTATCTATGGCTATGGGCAAAGCATTTTTTGCCCATAGCCATAGTAACTATGCTTTTATTTTTTATATCTATTGATCTTGCTTTAATTAAATGCTAGATTGCCAGGTGTATGCGTTACTTAGTATATTCTTAAAATAAGTACACATAAATTTTGTTTTATTATTAACCAGTAGAGACTGGAGTAAAACTGAATTTACAGAAAAAAATTACATTATCCTTATTTTTATGCTACACGTTGACTTAACGTATCATTGAGGAAGGGGCATCATGCCTACTTATTTCGACCCAATTGAGCTTGAAGATATAGATATCAATGACAATACAGTAAGTTTTTATCTTATTAGTCTTCCAGGTAATGCTGGATTTAAGTTTTGTGCAACAACTCGAAACTTAAATGATCCTCAATTTAAATTTGATCCAGAAACAAAGATAAATCAATACTGGCCTATTTCGCGCGACCAATTAAGGCATGCAGACTTTGCTATATTGTTTCCAGAGGATCATAGTGATCGTGAACGGAAACAGAAAATGCGTACTGCCCCGTTCAAAACACTTGTCGATCTTAATCAAGCCTTTAATTTTAATCCACCATTTAATCCCAATACTCCAAAAATGACTTTTGGTCCTAACATACAGCAAGCGCGCCAAAATATTACTTGGCAAACGAATCCATCCGTCGGAGATAATAATGTATGGGGAGAGGCTGAAGCCAATGAATACAGAAATGCTGTTGATAACCGAATAAGGGAGCTGGGACTAGAAGTTGGTATGACTCCGGAACAAATTGAAACTATAATTAATCTTTATCCTAATATAATTATTGATGTTGAAAATGATATTGTACATTATCGGCTATTTGAGCTATTAAACTCGGGATTATTCCCTTTTAATCTGTTAGTGCAGGTTGATTCTTACCATTTACCAGCAATAGTAAACAATCAAACAGTACATGAAATGGTAGAGAACCAGTTGCCTTTGGAAAATGTTGTAAATATTTATCAGCAGGCACGGAATGCAGGTATTAATGATTTAGCCACCTTTTGGATTATTAAAAATCCACAATCAATAAAATATCTATTGGATGGAACGTTAACAATCCAGGATTTCGTCGCACAAGCTCAGGTAGCACAACATGGATCCGCACCTGATTTAAATCGACCTAATGATTGGAAGAGAGGCATCCTTATGTACCCACAATGTATACTTGCAACAAAAGCAGGCATTGTTACTACTCAAGAATTAATGAATATAGATGATGTGCATTTAAATATGATTATTAATTCTCCTACAACCATGAATGCTATACTTGAAGAAAGGACAACTCTCGAAAATCTAAGCAATTTATCTATGGAAGAATTACAACATGCTGTGCAAGCAGATGAATATCCTGGGCATGGAGTTGGGGTTAGATAATTGATGCAGTCATGGTAATGGTGATTGTAGTCTGGGCGCTTGGAGTTCATCTGTGATTAAAAAGCATCCGGAAATTTCGCCGGTTCCGGGCTAGAACCCCTACTATGTAGAAACAGCAGTACACCTAATAAATACCGATAACTTCTTGAACTAATTTATAAATTTTATTTAAGATTGTTACAGAGCATCGCATTAAAGGACCATTCACTAATCGCTTATTATCTATGGCACGAATCTGATCAATTAACACATCTGAATCATTTTTAAGTTTTCCCTGAGCTGTAATTCTAAATCGCAGTGGTTCTGCATCTTCGATAAGCTGAGTAGTTAAAGATAGAATGATCGTGGATGGATGCGCCACAGCTAAGAGTGCATCGTGTTGCAAAATTAAAACCGGTCGGATTTTTCCAGGCTCTGTTCCTTTCGTTGGATTAAGATTAGCCAACCAGATTTCACCCTGTTTAAAGCTCATCTTCAATATCACCAAATTCACGATTAATCCGCATACTATTCTCTCTCACGCGCAAGCTGGCCTTGGCCATTTTTTTCTTAATTTTCGTATCCAAGATTTCTTTATTCATCGCTTCAATTGCTTTGCGTATGTATTCTGAGCGAGGAAGATGCAAAGTTTGAGCACTGTCATCTAACGCATGTAATAACCCATCGGGTAAACGAACTGTGATAACTGACATAAGCATGCCTCCACCGAAATACTAAATGTATTACATAATTGTAGTTTTTTAAACGGTATTAGTCAATTGCTATCTGTGATTCCGTATTTATACGGAGTGTTGAAAAAAATCGTTATGATACTTTAATTATCAAGTGTAAGTTCTTTTTCAAGCTTGTATTTAAATAACATTTTGCATGACATCACTCAGAGGCTCATATAATGAGTAATCACCTCGTTCAAACTCAGAAAGCGCCTCGATTATTTCTGCAGCACTAGGTCTTTCATCTGGAGATGTTGACCAACATTTTGTTATAAGTCTGTGAAAATCTGGGTGCGCGTTTTTAGGGATAGTTTCACATAAACCATTTTTAAGCGCTTGGAAAAGCTCTGTTTCAGATCCTTTAAAAGAGATAAACGGTGTTAGTCCTGTGAGTATCTCCCAATAAACCAATGCCAGTGCGAAAATATCTGATTTTAATACTCGTTGTCGCTTACAAACTTCAGGCGCGAAAAATCTCAGTGTACCAGCAATTTGCTCATTAAACTTGTTGTTGCTAAATTCAAAGTCTGCAAGCTTTGCTCGCCCACCGTCAGTAAGTAATATATTTCGGCTTTTAATATCATTATGCGCTATATTTTGCTCATGAAGATAGGCTAAACCGCGAGCACTATCTAATGCAACGGTTAACCAAAATTGGGGCGATTGGTAACTGTCTTTTTTTCGTAATAACTGGTAGACCGAACCCAGTGTCATGAGCTCAAGTATGATACAATAATTGGTAGGTTGAATGCAGATAGCTAAAAGTTCTACTATATTAGAATGTGAAAAGGTTGCTTGATTCTCAACTTCACTCCTAAACTTAACGGTATCTTTAGTTGAAGAACGCCATTTTTTAATAGCAACATCACGGTCGCCCCATCGTCCCTGAGCTACAATCGAGCGACCTTTGCTCAACGATTGTGATATGGTTAGATCACGGTGATTGATAACGGCAAACCTGCGTCGCGAATCTAAGCGTGCCATGGTAGCCAGATCAATTCTTGCGCCTTCAACATCACCCATTTCAATATACATATCACTACGATGTCTATATGAGTCGATTGCTATTGGATTAAGTGAAATAGCTAGATTAAAGCATTTCTTTGCTTCAGTATAGCAATAATTTCTTCGATGAATGTTACCCAGCATACAAATCAGCTCGACATTTTTTGAATCTAAAATAAAATTAATATCGGGGTTTGATAGTTTTATTTCCTTGCATATTGAATTGGTTACAAGAACATGTTTGAGTACGCTTAAGCCAGGAAGATCTATCACAGATTCGGTTAAATCCAGTAGCGTAATATACTCGTTTTCATTTAAGACCTGCATCATAGTTTGAATGAAAAAATCATATTGCTCCTGATTATCTCCTTTATCAATAACAAACTTAAGCGAAGTCAGTGAAGGGCTTTTTTTCAAACTATCAATGAGATAATGTAAGTTCTTGGCTGTTTCCTCTACACTACCTACAGGGACTATAAATTTGACCAAAAGATTTTTAGCATGGTTGACTAAAATATCCAATACAATATGGTCGTCTTGTGTGAGGATGCCTGAAAACACGAACAAATAGGGTTGGATATTGAAATCAAGCGTTGGAGCATCAGATAATAAGGTTGGGAATTTTTTTATCCATGATTGCAGTAAAGCCTCCTTCTGTGTATCCAACGTTGTTGTATGTTGAATAATGCTATTTTCAATACCAACGCTTAAGGGTAAAAATTGTATTACTTGGGGACCAAGATCTAAAATCACGTTAGCCCAGACATTAACATTCCAAATCCCTTGAATAGCTCTGGGGTCGTGTGTTGATATGGGAAAATTTAATAAAGAAGCGTGAGCAATTGGGAACTCTAAGTCAGGAAACTGAGATTGAAACAAAGATAAATAAGCGATGATTTTTTCTTTGCTTCTAAATAGAAAAGCTAAAGATGCGGAGGCAATATGAATAGTATCATGTGACCATGCATCATCATCTTCAAGCATGCAAGCAAGGCGTATAATGGGGAGAATTTCTGTGT
>CAZADN010000112.1:0-6694 GCA_964483895.1 uncultured Legionellaceae bacterium | reverse complement strand
CTTTTTAAATCCAAACCTGGACCCGAAGTACAAGTTAATGCAAGAGAGCCTGAAAATGCCGCACCAAGACATGCACATGCAGCAGCTATTTCATCTTCTGCTTGGAACAGTTTAATACCAAAATCACTAAGCTTCGCGCATGCTTCGAGTACTGCTGATGCTGGAGTAATAGGGTAACCTGCCACAAATAATTCTTTTTTAAGTTGTGTTGCAAGAGTTGCTAATGCTAAAGATATAGCTTCTACTCCTGTAATTTGTCTATATTTACCTTCAGGTCTTACAATATTACCTAGTATATAAGACTCTCTTTTCGCAATTTCCAAGGTTAACGCATAATTATAACCAGCGCGCAGAGCAAGGGTATTAGCCTCTAATAACAAGACTTGTTTTGCGAATTTATTTTTGATAAAACTTAGAGAATTATCAAGGCTTAAATCAAACAGCCAAAGAATGATTCCTAAAACATAAAAATTTTTGGATTTCTTAGCCTCAGAATGCGTAATTGCCAAACCAGCTACTGCATGTAAAGTATTAGTAATAATTGGCAAACTAAGAACTTGGTATTGGGAATTAAGTTCATCTGCATAATTATCTTTAAATCCTACTTTTTCCAGATCTTTAGAGTTTTGAAAACTATCTTCATTCAAGATTAATAGCGAGTTATGCTGTAAATATTGCAATGATTTTTTCAATGCCGCAGGGTTTAATGCAACTAAAACATCTATTTCCTCGCCAGCAGTAAAAATAACACTTTCTGCAAGAGCCAATTGAAAAGCAGAAACTCCCGCTATACTACCTTGCGGAGCTCTTATCTCAGCGGGAAAGTCAGGTAAAGTTCTTACATCTTTCCCACTAATAGCGGCAGTAATAGTTAATCTTTCACCAACTAACTGAATCCCATCTCCTGAATCACCTGTTATCCGAATTACTATGGGTTTTATTAATGACATATCCACGTGCTTCCTGCATTAATTGTCTCATTTGCCAAACAGCTTCTTTAAAGCCTACCATAATTGCCCTGGCAACTATCGCATGGCCTATGTTTAACTCATTAATTACTGTAATTGCAGCTATTGATTGTACGTTATGATAATGTAAACCATGCCCGGCATTAACTACTAATCCTAGATTAGCAGCATATTCGGCTGCTTGTCTAACTTTATCTAACTCATGTTTAATATTATCTGGTTTTATGGCATTAGCATAGCATCCAGTATGAATTTCAATAGCCTCGGCATTTGCTTCCCGCGCGGCTTCTATTTGATTTAAATCTGGATCGATAAATAAGGACACTTCTGCGCCATGTAAATGCATACGTTTGACGGCATTATAAACTGCTTGGAAATTACCAATTACATCCAAACCACCTTCTGTTGTAATTTCATTTCTTTTTTCTGGAACAAAGCATACATGCTCTGGTGCAATTTCAGAAGCAAAATCCAACATTTCTTCGGTAATCGCCGATTCTAGATTCATCCTGGTTTGCAATACTTGTTTAATTAAACGTACATCACGTTCATTAACATGTCTTCTATCTTCGCGCATGTGTAATGTTATTCCATCAGCACCAGCTTCTTCAGCAATAATAGCTGCTTGCACCGGATCAGGATACGCACATCCTCGAGCTTGACGCAATGTTGCAACATGATCAATATTTACACCCAATAATATTTTACTTGTCATTAGATTTACACCTGTTGAATTTTATAACTATCAGTAAATTCTATCTAAATTTAGCAAAATCCACAATTCCCAAAAAATATGTTTTTTTGTTCAACAGATTAAAACCTTTTAAAAAAAGGTCGTTAATAAACAAAAGACTTAACACGCGCATTTTAATAGACATACTGTAATTGCATTCTAGAATAAGTTCCTGAATAAGAACACATAAATCCATATAAGGCTCTTAGTGTCATTTAAAATTTAACCCAAGGTGTTTGTACTTTTTTATCGAAATATTCTACTGCCTCTGGTTCATAGTTACCATTTTTATATCGTGGTATGGTTCGTTCTCTTCGAGAAGGAGCATCTTTTATGTCTTGATAAGAATGAAATACTCCCAAAACAAAAGTAGGTGATTTTTCTTCATGATTGGCAATCACCTCTTTCTCATGATTATCAGCCTTACCGCTGTCAGTCAAATCTTTAGCATTTATAAAAATTAGAGAAGGATAATATAAAATTGGAGCTATGATTGCTTTAGTAAAATAGATTATTGAAGCCACAACAAGCATGAGATCTGTAATGACAGTAAGAAATGAATAGAATAGCGTCATGGCACTATTAATGAAATCATTTTGCGATTTTGCTTTCAGTTCAGAAGACCCAAACAAGAATGAAAAAATGAGCGCAGTGATTCTCCATAGCATCATGGGAATATCTCGCAACACCAAATAATAGACGGATGTCAAACACTCGCTCAAAGAATCTAATATCCTTATGAAGGAATAAGCATCATCCATTATAAAACCCATGAACTTATCGTTTGGTTGATAGTTTTTACAGGTAAACTTGAGCAAATTAATACTATAAATAATAGATGCATTAAGATCAGCTATAGTATAATTTAATCTATTCTTTGAATTAGGGAGAGTTTTCCAATAGTCTTTTGCCTCGTCAATCGTGCTCTGAAAATCGCTTTTCATTCCCATGTTATCTCCCGAAATAATAAGATTATTAATTATACAATATTTTATTTATTTGATCAATAATAATAAGTACAACTGCTTAGTCTTGTTTTCTTTGGCATTAATAAATGATAAAATGTAGCTCGATAGGTTAATAGTAAAACATTTAGAGAGAGATGTGAAAACTAGGATCACGAAGCGAGGGTATACACACATTCATCAAAAGCATCGAGATGTTAATTTTCATCAGTATGTAACCGAACCTAACTGGCTTGATTTATTTGTCACCATGTGTTCTTCTTTCACAAAAAGTGAGTTAGATAGACATGTAGGGCCTAATAGCACGTACGCAGGAAAACAGTTACTGCTGGATGCCATAAAATTTCATTACGCTATTTTATCTGGAAAATTACGTGATGTAAGCGATGAGTTTAAACTTTCTGAAGATAATAAAACGGCTATCATTTTTAAGTTATCTGAAGAAATAACGCAATGTTCACCTGGATATCACGGACGAGTTAATTCTGTGTTGGAGAGTTATTTTTCATCCAAAACACTTGCTGAATTCTTTAGCTCAATACGAGAAGATGTTGTAGAGCGTGCTGCCAGATCTATATCAAGTGACGTTCACTTACATAATAGATATTTTCGACTCGCCTATGAAGCAGGATTTGGAGTTCTCCCTAAATTAAGTACTGATGTCTATCGAAATATGGGCATTGAAATAATTAGCGATGAAGAAGTTATAGAACAATTACATTTGGCATTTGCTATAGAATTTCAACCATTTTCTACCCTATTAGGTATTAAAGAATTAATTACTTCTCGTTTTGAAAAATATCAAGGACGAAAAGAGGATGGTTATAAAAATAGTAACTATGTTCCAGGGCTTGAAGCATTAAAAATTCTTTTTAACGAAAATGAAACGTCTAATGAATATTTAATTATTGAGGACGATGAAGAAAGTTTTGATGTTCGGGTTGTTGATATTAATTGGGGAGTTGTACTTCATAAGTTATGGACTATTTTACTTGCAAAAAAATATTTCGATTTTAAAAGTTTTGGTGATCGCGTTCGTAGTTCGAGATTCCTACCATTTGCAAGATTTTTTGCAAACTCTATCTACGGAGAGGATAAATATAATCCAGCCCTTCAAGTGGCAACTCAACTGTTTCTTGACCCAAATTCAGTAAGCCCAAATGAACTTGATAAATTGTTTTACCTTTTTGCATCTGAAACTGAGTTTTTTGCTTATTTAAAGTGTAATCCTAACCTGTCTCTAGAGACTAAATTGGCACTTATCTTCAAATATCTTGACAAAGTGTATAAGGAAAACCCTAATTATTTAGCCAATTCATTTTGGGAATTTGCAGCTGATAATCCATCACTAACAGAGGCATTTACAGCTCTTTTTATTTCTGATTATCAAGAAATGTTCTTGAAAATGATTCATAACATGATTACTAATAAAACCTTTATTGACGAACTCGCAACTAAGGCATCTTTATATAAACTTAAAGGATCTGTTTTATTACTCAGACATGCTTTGCCTGAGGATTTTGCTGCCATAATAAGAGCGTCCGCGGATACGGCATACAAATTTACTGGCTGTTTCTTGCATGTATTATCAGCAAACAATACACACTGTGGAATTGTACTTGAAATACTCGAGCTTATGGAAAAAAATCTAACGAGCGCGCAGATATATGCAATATTTATCGAACAAAAAATTAAATTAGCAAATATCCTTTCTGGGTACAGCCTCGAATTAATGTCCTATTTACCAAAATACAATGAAAATTATGCAGAGTTAGGTAAGATCTATGTATCTCCTAGAGATCCAGTGTCATATATGGCTACATATATTGTTCGTGGGCCAGATGGGAAAGTACGTCATGGCCAGATTGGATACAATATTAATTTACATCACTTAAATTCTAGGCTTGATGATCCGGAGTTGAAAAGTGACATTATCGCTATCACATCGAGTGCAGGTCATACCTTTTCTTCAGATAAGCCAAATCCTATTGTCATGAAGAAAGCATTTGATCTTATCAGTACATTTGCTCCATATCAAATATATGACTTATTGCAAAAAGACGGTAATGTTCTTAAGCAAATCATAAGAAATAAACCCTTCAACCCACAGTTATGTTTTGCAAGTCTCGAGATTTTATCTAAATTATACCCTTATCAAGTATATAGCTTTATTTTTAATGCTACGGACGGAAGTTTCAACCTTCTGATGGAAATCATTGACAAAGAGCCGTTTAATTTTGAGTTATTTTCGAAGATACATCAGATTATAAAAAAGACACTCACTCCACAGCAAATTAGTTCGATTTTATTTTATAATAACTATACTTATTATGCTAATGCATTACGTTTAGCTATGAAAAAAGCACCTTCTGCCTTGATTCCATTACTTGAATTAGTTAACGATGACGATATTTTTATCGAAATATTTAATAATTCATTATCTAAACCACATGAGATTCACTCTTCTAATAAGTTTATGCAGAGTTTTTTTGTATCACTTTATAGTGCCGAAACCGCATCATTTCCACAAATACACAGCCACTTATTCTCTAAAAGCGAGAGAGTTCAAAAAGAAATACTGAATAAAGCGAGATTATACTCATATAATGATAAGATATGTTGTTGTCTATTTGAACTGGATATAAAGGTAACACAGCTTGCCAACAATCCCAAACGAATAAAAGCATATATCGCAGCTAAAACATTACAACAAAGTTTAAATGACTCGCTTGATAAATACTTTAAAACCAAAGAGACACCTACACAAGCTAAAGAAACCCTCGTCATGGAATGGAATGAAGCTATTAATCTAGCTATGAAGACACTAGGTAAATATCGAGGTTGGAAAACATTTTTAAAGAACCTAGCGTTGGTCTGTGTAAGCATACCTTTATTGGGAATACCGTTGCTAATTAACTACTGTGTAACCGGTAAATATGTATTTTTCCAAAGCGCAACAAGAAAGAATTTAGATAAGTTGACTAAAGAGATTCAATACCATTCCCATCATCAATTGGAGATAGAGACGCAACAATCGGATGAAAAATCACTAAGAATGGCAATAACGTAAGTAACAAATAACCTTGGGCAATCCTTTAAAATTTTACCCAAGGTGTTTGTACTTTTTTATCGAAATATTCTACTGCCTCTGGTTCAGAGTTACCATTTTTATATCGTGGTATGATTCGTTCTCTACGAGCAGGAGCATCTTTTATATCTTGATAAGAATGAAATACTCCCAAAACAAAAGTAGGTGATTTTTTTTCATGATTGGCACTCACCACTTCCTCATGGTTTGAAGCTTTACTGCTAGCAGGCAAATCTTTAGTATTTATAAAAATTAAAGAAGGATAATATAAAAGTGGAGCTATGATTGCTTTGGTAAAATAGATTATTGAAGCCGCCACAAGTATGAGATCTGTAATGACCGTAAGAAATGAATAGAATAGCGTCATGGCACTATTAATGAAATCATTTAGCGATTTTGCTTTCAGTTCAGAAGACCCAAACGAGAATGAAAAAATTAGCGCTGTAATTCTCCATAGCATAATCGGAATGTCTCGCAACACCAAATAATAGACAGATGTCACACACTCGCTCAAAGAATCTAATATTCTCATTAAAGAATAAGCATCATCCAGTATAAACCCCATGAAATTATCGTTTGGTTGGTAATTTTTACAGGTAAACGCGAGCAAATTAATACTGTAAATAATAGATGCATTAAGATCAGCTATAGTATAATCTAATCTATTCTTTGAATTAGGAAGTGTTTGCCAATGGTCTTTGGTCTCGTTAATCACGCTCTGAAAATCGCTTTTCACTCGCATGTTATCTCCGGAAATAATAAGATTATTAATTGTACAATATTTTATTTATTTGGTCAATGAAAGTTGGCGGTTTATGTCAAAAATTTCCGCTCCCTAACGGTCACGGCTCGGATATCCTGCGCATATATTGAACTTTTTAATTGGAAAAGAACAGTGCTGGTCGATTTACTCCGATCCGCTCATGGTGAGGAGGAGCTT
>CAZADN010000111.1:0-6718 GCA_964483895.1 uncultured Legionellaceae bacterium | reverse complement strand
TATTAAAAGTATTATTTAATATAATATATTTTCTTTTAAAGATAAATTAACAAGTGGTCTAAATACTAACGCGGAAAAAAACGCTAAAGCCGCACTTCCTAAAAATCCGTAACCGGTAATATCAAAAAACAAATTATGCGCATAAACTACTGATGCAGCGTGCCCTGTAACGGAAAAAGCTATTAAAAATGCAATGTACCCCAATGCTATTGCGACTAAAAACGCCAAGGTCGCGAAAAAACACCATGCAGCAAAATCCTTATGCGCTTTATCGCTAGATGCAATAGCTGCACTTTTTGCTCGACCCTGTTGGTCCTTATGTGTATTCAAACTAATACAGCTAGAACTTAACATCTCAATACTTTTAATTAACTCTCCACAATTGGTTTTTTGGAAACAATCATCAGAAGATAAGAATCCCATCAATTTAGCATCATTTAGCAATAAACGTATACGATTTCTAAAAGCCTGGACTTGCCTTTTAGCTGCGATACTCTTACAAGCAGTAATTGCTTCATCTAACTGCTTTAATTGCTTTCTAAAATTTACTACCGCCATATCTTCTGTACTATAAAAAAATGACATAAAATGCATCCCATTTAACCATGAATTGGTTGTATTTTATCAAAAATGCAATTATTGTCAATCAATAGATAAAAAATTAGTTACTAGACGGCCGCCTTACTAGACAAAGATACACTTTTGCGCTTTTCGTGCCATGTTTGCAATAATACATATAAAACTGGAACCAAAACAACGGCTAAGCACGTAGAAGCAAGCATTCCACTACAAACGGATATCCCTATGGAGCGTCTAGCATTGGCGCCTGCACCTGTTGCAAACACCAAAGGCATTACTCCTAAAATAAAGGCAAAAGATGTCATGATAATTGGCCTAAACCTAATTTTTGCACCAATTACAGCTGCCTCAACAATTGATTTTCCATGATATTCACGCTGTTCTCTAGCCACTTCAACAATTAAAATCGCATTTTTAGCGGCAAGTGCAATTAATAATAATATACCTATTTGCGTATACATATTATTATCAATTCCCAATATAGATAAAACAAAAACTGTACCTACTAAAGCCAATGGAATGCTCAAGATAACTGCGCCTGGCGTCACCCAACTTTCATATTGACCAGCTAAAATCATATACACTAATATCAAGGACATCGCGAAAATCAAATAACTCAAACTTCCAGCCTTCTTTTCCTGATAGGCTGTACCGGTCCATTCAAAACTAACTCCATCAGGCAAATATTCTTTTGCTATTTTTTCCATAGCTTTAATTGATTGACCAGAGCTATAGCCTTTTCCAGCCATACCATTAATTAATGCTGAAGGATAAAGGTTATAAAGGGAAATCAATGATGGGCCTAAGGTTTTTTTAATATCGGTTAACGTACCAATAGGTACCATCTGTCCATCACTGTTTCTAACATAAAAATGCCTAACATCTTCAGCACTCATCCTAAATTCTGAATCTGCTTGCACATAAACCTGAAAAACTTGCCCAAATTTAGCGAATAAATTTACATAGGAAGAACCAAGATATGTTTGCACAGTATCAAAAGCATCACTTAAAGTGACACTCAAACTCTCTGCTTTAGTACGATTAATTGGCGCTAAAACTTGCGGCACAGAAGCTCTAAATGTAGAAATTAAATGACTTAACTCCGGGCGGTCTTTAGCAATATTTATTGAACCATCTGTTGCATTTTGTAATTTAATATATTCAAAACTACCATCTGTAAGCTCAACTTGCATTTGAAACCCACCAGACAAACCCAAACCTTGAATTGGAGGTGGGACAACAACCATTACGAAGGCATCAAGTGTTTCATTGGCAATTTTATCCATTGCCTTATACATATTGAGTAGCCCTAACTTAGAACCACGTTCGCCCCATGGTTTTAAAGTAACATAAATGACACCTGCACTAGCCAAGCTCGCATTATTATCTAATAACGATATGCCATCAATTCCTATTACGTTATCTACCCCATCAAGCGCCTCAATCTTAGAACTTAATTTACGAATAACCTTCTCAGTTTTACTTAAACTTGCCCCATCCGGCAACATAACATTAACCACCAAATATCCTTGATCTTCAACAGGAATAAAACCTGTCGGAATGCGGACTAAACCTGCAATAGCTAGCACAATTAAGATAGCACCAATAATACTTACTTCTTTACTTCTAAGAACTAATTGCTCAATAAAACTTACATATTTACTCTCAATTGGATTGTAAAATTTATCAAACATACGATATACATAATTTTTCTTCCTATGCAAATCTATCGGCTGCAACCATAACGCGCACTGAGTAGGCTTTAAAGTCATAGCATTGATGGCACTAATAAATGCAGTGGCTGCAATAACCAATGCAAATTGCGCGTACATTTTTCCTGTTAAACCAGGCATAAAGCCGGCTGGCACAAACACAGCCATCAATACTAAAGTTATGCCAATAATTGGCCCCATAAGTTCACGCATAGCCATTGACGAAGCAAGCTTTGGCTTTTCACCTCTTTCAATGTGTTGAGTTACTCCTTCAACTATTACAATTGCATCATCAACAACTATCCCAATAGCTAAAACTAGTGCTAAAAGCGTCATAAGATTTATCGTATAACCCAATAAATACATAGCAATAAACGCGCCAATGATAGTTACTGGAACCGTGGTAGCTGGCACCATTGTCGCACGTAAATTTTGCAAAAATACCATAATAACTATTAAAACCAAGATCCCAGCTTCAAATATAGTCTTATATACTTCATGTACTGACTCTTCAACAAATACAGTTGTATTAAATGGCACGCTATATTCCATGCCTGGCGGGAATTTTTTTGCCATTTGCGTAACTGCTTTGTGCACTGCGGCTGATACCTGAATAGCATTAGCACCTGGCAATTGATAGATTCCTATTGCAGCTGTTGGCTTATTATTTAAACGCGCAATTTGACTATAATTAGCCGACCCAAGCTCAACTCTACCTATATCACGAATCCTTACTATTTGAGCATTAGTTGTCGTATCTGCCGATTGATTTGATTGTCTTGAAACAGTTTTAACTATAATATTTTCAAATTTTTCAGGTGTAGTAAGCTGCCCTGGAATGTCTACCGTAAACTGCATTTGATTACTATCAAGCATAGGTGGAGAACCAATTTGACCTGCTGAAATTTCTTTATTTTGCTCTTTTATTGCATTTAATACATCGCTAGGATTTAACTGGTACAAATACATTTTCCGTGGGTCAAGCCAAACTCGCATTGCATATGAACCAGCGCCGAAAACCACAACACTACCAACGCCTGGTATTCTAGATAACTCATTTTGCATATGAATGGTTGCATAATTATTTAAAAACAATCCATCATATTTACCGCTTTTCGAAGTAAGAGTAATAAACTCTAAAATTGCTGTGGATTTTTGCTGAACTTTAACTCCTTGTTTTTGCACTGAATCAGGAAGCTTTGCAAGTGCGGATTGCACTCTGTTTTGTACTAACATTTGGGCTAAATTTAAATCTGTACCAATTTCAAAAGTTACTATCAAATTGTAATTACCATTATTAGCATTTGTTGATTGCATATACAGCATCTTATCAACACCATTTACCTCTTGTTCAATTGGTAACGCCACAGTTTTGACTAATGTTTTAGCATCTGCACCAGGATAAGAGGTGGAGACCTGAATAGTTGGCGGCACAATATTTGGAAATTGCGCAACCGGTAAAATACCAATTGCGATAACACCAAGAAACATTATCAACAAAGCAATTACATTTGATAATACTGGTCTTTCTATAAAAAAATCTGCAATCATTTGCTTTCAAACTCTCTATCTACAGGAATAACCTGTTTACCAGGTGTTGCATTATGCATGCCTGAAACTATTAAATTATCTTCTTTAGTTAAACCAGAAAGAATAACGCGATAACCATTCGTTGCCGAACCTAAGGTAACTCTTTTTATATGCACATAATTATTTTTATTTGTAACCAAAACATACGACCCTATTTGATCGTACAAAACTGCAAAATCAGGAATAACCACACTTGGAATTGGTGAGGTAACCGGAATTCTGACCTCAACAAATAACCCAGGTAGTAAATCATAATCTTTATTAGGTAATAATGCTCTAAACTCCAAGGTACCGGTTGAAGTATTCAATCCAGTATTTACAAAGTTCATTTTCCCTTCATGCGTAAACTTACGTTCATTTTGAGTTTTAACTTGAACTGGGATCAAATCCATATCATCCGGATTAAAATTTTCCTTTTTTGCAATCTCACGTATCTTAATCAAATCTATTTCATTTAAATTAAAATATACATAAATAGGGTCTATTATATCTATTGTCGCAAGTTTAGTCGCTTCGCTACGCCCTACCAAATTACCAACATTAACTAAATGCCTTCCTATTCTTCCATAAAATGGCGCCAAAACCTTTGTATAGCTATAATTAATCGCAGCAATATGTTCGTCTGAAATAGACTTGGCAAGAGAAGCTTTTGCTTCATCTTTTCTAGCGGACCACAACTGTACATTATTAAGAGAGGTAGAGTTTTTAGCAAACATCTTCTTTTGACGTTCAAATTCAATCGCGGCATATTGTAAGGATGCTTTTTTCTTTCTAACATCTGCTTTAGCACCTTTTAACTTCTCTAAATAAGTCTGCTGCTCAATTAAAAAAAGTTCACGTCCTTTATCAACAAAAGTACCGTCTTTGAAATTTTGTTTTTCCAAAAACCCCTCAACGCGCGCAACTAAATCAACCGATTTATAAGAAACAACGGTGCCAGTCTGCCTTACATATTCAACTACCTTCTGATATTGAGGATGCTGGATAACTACTGTAGGTAAAGGAACTTTAGCTTTTTCGTAATTAATAATATAACTAACTATCCAATATACTATTAAAATGCCCGAAAATACCAAAATCCATTTTTTAGTTTTTTTTAATTTATTATCTATGTCCATATGTTACCAACTAGGTAAGTACAATTCTTCAAACTTGTCGCGTTTTGTCTTTGGTGGAACATGGTTTTTCTGCTCTAGCAAACTTCCCCAATAAGTTCTACTCGCCATTTCTTTTTTAATTTCATTTGCAACAATATCATTACTACCGCGAATTTGCCAGCCGCCACCCAATGATCTATACAACATTACTAAAGCTGTTGGCACATCACCTTTTGCTTGAGTTAGTGATTTTTGGACTGATAACTGAATATTTTGTGCAAGTAATACTGCTGTAAAATCTGTTTCACCCTCTTTATAACGAATCATTGAAATATCAGTTGACTTAACAGCAGCTTGAGTTGCAACCTTATATTCAACAACTGCCTTTTTAGCCTGGATAAATCCAGTTATATTATCTTGAATTTCTTGCTGCGCGTTTAACACAATTTGTAAATATGATAACAATGCCTCTTGAAATGCTGCATCTTGCTGTCTAACCATATTGGTTATTTGCCCATAGTTAAAAATAGGCCAGAGAACAGTTGGTCCAACAATGGCCATTCTACTAGACCAATTAAACAATTCAGACAACGAAGAATTATTTATATCATTCGCAGAGAACCCAAAACTACCAGTTAATGAAAACGCCGGGAAAAGGTTAGCTTTAACTGCACCTATGCCTTCTAACTGCGCGATTGCTTTTAATCGTGACTCATAAACATCTGGTCTAAAAGTAATAGACTCACAAGGTATTCCTACCGCAACATCATCTGGAGCTTTTGGTATACCATAACTTTTAGCAATTAAATTATTTACTTTATCAGGAGTCTCGCCAAGTAGCACTCCAAGCTTATCTTTACTACGCTGTAAATCAGCCAACACGGATGGTAGCATAGCCCTAGTTTTATACAATTCAGTTTTCGCGAACTGAACATCTAATTGATTTGTTTCACCTTCTAAATATCTTGTATTTGCAATATTATAACTAGTTTCTTGAACCTTAATATTATACTCAATAACCTTTGCTAGCTCTTCATAAGTTCTAATGCTTATGTAAGTAGTGGCAATGTCACCTGTTAAACTGACTAAAGCGCTATCATAAGCCGCATAAGATGATAAAAACCCGGCATTATCTGATAATATTTTCCGTTTATATTTCCCCCAAAAATCTAGTTCCCAACTAGCGGAAAGGCCATACATTGCAGTTACAAATGAAGGCGGCAGCACAAATTGAAACTCTTGCCCCCCGATACGTTGATACATTAAATTAGCACCAAAATCTTGTTTTTGAGGGTAAAGTTTACCAGTAGACTGTGCAAGTAAAGCCCTGGCTTTTAATACTCTGATCGCAGCAATTTGTATATTATAACTATTTCTATAACCAAGATTTATGAGACAACTTAAAGTCGGATCGTGAAAAGCTTTCCACCAATATGCATTACGTGTTGGTGTTTCATGCACTGTTTTTCCAGGTTGCACCCAATGTTTGGCTACGCGCTTAGATGGTTCTTTATAGTCAGGGCCGACCATAAAACATGAGGTCAAGAATAAAAGTGACACAATAGAAAACATATTAAGCAATTGCATCACCATGTAAAACTAATCCAGAAATAATATTTGAATTATAATCACAAAAATTCAACGAAATGTCTATAGGGTTGTTGCTAGGTAAGTAAAATCTAATCTGTTGGGCTTTACAGCCCAACCTTGTGTCTTAAAAATATGGTTTAATATATTCTT
>CAZADN010000110.1:0-6835 GCA_964483895.1 uncultured Legionellaceae bacterium | reverse complement strand
CGAATACCAACTCTTATTTTTTAAAAAATCTCGCCAAACATCAGCTAAACATCAAACATCAATGCCGTATTTCGGGTGTTCTCTGGTGATCTCGGGTTTAAACAAACAACAAATAAACAACATCTTTCCAAAACAGCCGTATTTCGGGGTATAGCAAAAGCCCGAGAATGCTATATTCTCGGGCTTTTCTTGAATTGCGGAGGCAGGATTTGAACCTGCGGCCTTTGGGCGGTTACTGATAAAGATAGTTTTATATGAGGGCATAGATAGGCTGAATAAGCGGAATAGTATAAAGATAACATTAATGTTAACACAATGAGCTACTCTTAATGACCAACAAGTAAAACTACTAAAGTAATGTCGAAAGGCAGGTATTGTTTTGGGCTTTGTTATTTAAATTGCAAATTATAGACTCCTCTTATACGTGAATCGTATGCTTCGATTTTTATGCACTTTGAAACATACCATTCTTAAAATGGGGTTTAATTGCTTATAGCAAATTTTATCCCACCTTTACTACAATAATCTTGTATTACAGAACCTGGTTTTCCAGTAACGACAAATTCAGTGTTCGTTGCATAGAAAACATAATCTCCTATGCTTGTAACGCTATCAGGTACATATGCCGATTTCAAATTTGTACATCCCCGAAAAGTATTATGACCAATAGTTAGCAAACCACTCGGTAAAGTAATGTTTTTTAAGCCTGTATCCCTAAACGCGTTATTTTCTATAACTCTCATGCTTGCAGGGATAGTAACGTTGGTTAAATCAGTTCGACCGTTAAAAACATTTTGTGAAATAATTTCTGCCCCATTCGGTATTGAAACATTTCCACTAATACCTTTGTATTGAAGTACAACACCTTTAACAATTTCCCAATTTTCATCACTTAATGAAAAGTCAGGCATTGTATAGAAGATAAAACGGTAATCTTTCATAATCTGAGCAGCATTAGGTTGTCCATAGGTTGTAAAATCACTATGAGTCGCATAAAAGCAGTAATCCCCTAAATGACTGATACTGCTTGTGACAAAAGCAGCTCTTAAATTTGTACAACCTCTAAACGAATTACTCCCTATTGTTGTCACACTATTAGGAATAATTATGCTTCTTAGTCCCTGACAGTCTCTAAACGCATTATAATCTATTATTATAACGCTATTAGGTATTGATACATTTCTAATATCAGTGCGTCCATTAAATACATTGTTTGCGACAATTTTTGCGCCATCTGGTATTGCGACAGTATTTTCATTACCAAAGTATTGTAAAAGGACACCGTTTACAATTTCAAAAGTATCATTTAGCAATGTAAAACTTGACCCTTCATAACTTACAAATCTATAATTATTTAATACCTTCATTGCTTTGGGCTTTCCATATATAGTCAAATCACTGGCAGATGCATAAAACGCATAATCTCCAACGTTATTAATGTTGTCGGACATAAAAACAGCCGAAAGATTTGAACAACCTCTAAAGCAATTAGTTCCTAATGAAGTTATGCTATTAGGAATAACAACTGTCTTGATGCTTTTGTTGTCTCGAAATGCTTCCTTTTCGATAGATGTAACATTGTTCGGAACAAGTATAATGCTATCAGTACCAGTATATTTTATCAACTTGCCTTGTTGAATATCAAAGGTTCCTGACATTATTATTTTGGAAGAAGTCGACACAGGCGTCGCTGTAGGTATGGGAGTTGTCGGTGTCGCCAATTTTATTAAATTTATTAGACTTTGTATAACATCTTCTTTTCCTGCCAATAAGTTTTCGTCATCAGATATAACAATCAGCCCACGATTATCATAGAACAACTTTTTTCCTAACGCGTTTTCAACAAATGCTCTCAATGGCAACATTGTTCTGCCTTCAATAGTTTGTGCGGGAATATCAAGAATAAACTGATTGCCATTAACCGTCATCCTATCGCTACCAAGTTTTAGTTGTACATTTTTACTGTCGTTTGTCACAATAGTTATAGTCTGTGTGTTACCGTTCCAATCAACAGTTCCACCAAATTTTTCAATTAGAAATCGTGAGGGAACTAAAGTTCGCCCATTCACAACTACAGGGGTTACGGCGGTATTTTCCCCGTCTATTTTGGTAAGTGTGCCATTTTCAATAGAGTCTTGGTTTCCTATTATGGCGTTAGGGCTTCCTATTAATAAAGCAACAGCTATAGAAGTACCGGGTTTAGGTGAAGAGTTGTCATCTATCGTTATATTTCCATTATCAATTGATAAATTTATGGTTTCACCATTTATATCAAACCCCTTTACTTCGGAAAGCTTAATGGGAATAATAGAACCTTTTTCAGCCGCTTTCACCCTAAAAGTTGCAGTTATGATAGTTTCTTCGTTTTTAACGGCATCAGTACCAAAAAAAACAACTTTAATTTGCCCATTGGAAGTAGGGTTGGCAGATGCGCCCAAAAATGTTTTATGGGATATGTATTCAAGTTCTGGAGGGTAATCTACTACAAAATTAGCCCCTGCAATTCCTGATAGAACGAATACTTTAATGGATACAGAAACCTCCGCTTCGACATTTGCGGTTGCATTGGTAACATAGATTCGTGCCGAACCTTGCTCTGCTGCATAAGATACTGGCAATATGTAGATTATAGAAAGAGTAAAAACAATTAAAAACGTCATGGCTTTATAAATTTTTTTCATGAGTATTATCCTCCCATTCAATCAACAAACGCAATTACTGATTGAAATTCAAATTTTCTTTAATACATCAATCAGTAATTACGTCCCCTTGACATTATTTCTTACTTAATACTGTATCATACCCAGCCCATGTACGGATTACAATTATTGCGTCACCAGCATTAATATAACCATCACCATTCACATCAGCAGCTTGTTTTTGCCTTGTCGACAGTTCAATTAAGCCAATTGACGTTTTAATTACTAACAAGGCGTCTGCCGAATCAATAGTTCCGTCACCATTTACATCACCTAATATAATCGGTTTCTCTTTCGGTGGTTCAGGTACCCATGCCGCTGTAACCGTCATATTAGCGGTTACATTCTCATAGGAAGGTTCCCATTTTACAAAAATATACCCTGCCTTTTCAACTAATGGTGGTTCTGCACTCTTTCCAGGCTCCACTTTTTGTTTCAACTGACCGCCGCCGACACGACTGCCACCATCCAGATTAAATATAACATCGTACATTTTTGTAGGTTCGAGCACTTTTTCTTTCCACAATGCTTTAACCGTAAGATTTTTAATTACATTATTCACCGATGAATCCCATCCAATGAAATCATAACCTACCTTTGAGGTAGTTGGTAGGATTGCGTTTTCTCCTCTTTTTACAGTTTGGACTATTTCGCCACTAATAAGTGTTCCACCATCAAGGTCAAATACCACCGTATATGTCTTTTGGCTAGCGGTTGCTAAAACACCCCCATATACAGCTTGATTATATAAGGTATCACCTAGTTTTATTTCCCTTAGCTCAAGTGGTATTGTTGTTCCGTTCGCTACGTTATTTAAAATTTTAAACTGTAGCTTAACGAGTGTACCCGTTTGACTGATAGATTCATCGGCAAAAATAAGCTTTAATGAATTTGGATTATCAAGTCTATCCGCTAGAATACCTGACAATATATCGCCTTTCTCTGCAGATATATATGTCATTTTGGAAGAGTCAAAATTAAGCACCATCTGTCCATTATATGCGATTGAGTTTGCGATGATAGGAACTTCTACGATGTCACCTATTTTACCGGTTACTTGCGGAATCGAGACCCCTACTGTGTCCGAAACCCATTTAGCGGTAACAGTTTTATTCGACCGAATATCATCAAAAGTTGAATCCCAGCCGTCAAAAGCATAACCATTGCGCCGAATTACTGGAGCTACTGCGCTACTACCTTGTTGCACAGTTTGAATTAACTCCCCAGTAACCAGAGTGCCACCGTTTAAGTTGAAAGAAACGGTGTGAGTTATTAGAGATGGTTCGTATACATCTGCTTGTGGGTTGTAATCGTCATTATAATGTGTAAAATCTTCAATTACCCAGTCAACATCAAGACTTCTTGCACTGGATGTACCATTTCTAAAAACCCAATCATGGATCGAAGCTATAGCTTGGTATTCAGCTTTTCTTCCAAGAGCTATTATTCCCTGCGAGCCATCCTTTCCCTGTATAAGCGGGTAGGTAAAAGTGCCATTATACTTTCGCAGGTAATGCTTAAAAATATCTATCGTGGAACCACCTTTAGAAGAACGCACATGAAAATGTAAATGCGTTCCTGAGCTATTACCTGTACTTCCCATGACACCTATTTTATCACCTTGGGAAACCCTTTGATTATTTGATACTGTAATGCTACCATGCGCAAGATGACCATAAAAAGAGGTATATCCATTATCGTGTAAAATAAGAATACTGTTACCGCTTGCTCCATCTTGTGAATGACCACAGTTTTTTGTATTAATGTGTGTACAGGTGTTTATTACATTAAGCACAACGCCCGACTCAATGGCTACTACATTTTTGTTTGAAACACTTCCTTCAATATCGATGCCATTACCATGTCCTCCCCCACTTTGTGGATAATACATCAAACTATTTACTCCGAAAGAACCCGGCGTTGGCCAAGTTGGATTCCAGCTACTTGAGGGTATTTCTTTTACAGTTAAAGTATACTGACCTTGGCATAACTCGATAGCATCGTTGGGGTAGTCTTCAGTTTTTGCCCATATTGTAAATTCATACACACCAGCAGACAATCTGGTCGTATTAAATTTTCCTTCTGCGACATTAGTGGATGTAGGAAAATTGCCGAGATATGCTCTTTGCCCATCGCACCAAATACTTAGTGGTATTATCCCAGCGTCACCGCCGTTATGCCGAAGACCTAGCGTTACCGCTATTAATTTGGATGAAGCATTAATCAGCCCGTTGTCAAACGTAAATTGTTGCCCAACAGTTATTTCATAATTAGTTTTACTCATTTGACTAAGAGTAATGTTATTAGGAGGCAGTACGACAGATACAGGAACATCCATATCAAAACACCACTTCAAATCCTTGTCATAAACTTTTAGGCGAATTTTTGCAGTATATATACTGTTCATTTGAAACCGATACTGCTCTGCATTTCCAGGGTTAGATTTGGGAGCCTGATTTGCTGCATCCTCATTCCCGTTCTTATCGACGGTGACAAAAACAATTCGCCCTGCACCACTTATATTTTCCGCAGTTACATTAATCCAATCGCCTTTTGTTACGTTATTTTTATCAGATGAAAATCTACCGACTGCAGGGGTTATAGGCGAAGGCGAAGGTGTTGGAGATGTTGGAGATGTTGGTGTTGGAGTCGTAGGCGAAGGTGTTGGCGTGGAGGTTACCGTTGCCACTTTAGTCCGAAACTTAACAACTGGACTATATCCCTTGTTCGAATTTTGATCATTTTTTGCCCACG
The DNA here is from genome assembly GCA_964483895.1 of uncultured Legionellaceae bacterium. GTDB lineage: Bacteria > Pseudomonadota > Gammaproteobacteria > Legionellales > Legionellaceae > 2-12-FULL-35-11. Next base: position 1,382 of record CAZADN010000110.1, on the reverse strand, counting down.
ACCGATATTCATATTCCGTATCGGAGGTTAGACCAGTAATGTTTGCCGTAATATACTTACCGCCAACATTATTTGAATCGGTACTGCTTACTACAGTAATATTTGTCCATGATGAGCTACCTACACGTCGATATTCGAATCCCTGTTGCTGTATCCAAATACCATGATTACGTACAATGCTACCCGAAAGCGTCGCAGTCGTTTCGCCTATTGTCGGCGGAGGATCTCCTGCGGCTACTTCCGGAACTGGAACCGCTTTAGTCCGAAACTTAACAACTGGACTATATCCCTTGTTCGAATTTTGATCATTTTTTGCCCACGACCGATATTCATATTCCGTATCGGAGGTTAGACCAGTAATGTTTGCCGTAATATACTTACCGCCAACATTATTTGAATCGGTACTGCTTACTACAGTAATATTTGTCCATGATGAGCTACCTACACGTCGATATTCGAATCCCTGTTGCTGTATCCAAATACCATGATTACGTACAATGCTACCCGAAAGCGTCGCAGTCGTTTCGCCTATTGTGGGCGGAGGATCTCCTGCGGCTACTTCTGGAATCTGAATGGCTGCTGCTTGTGCTGTATTTATTCCTATGCTCGCAAATATGAGAACGAAAGCTAACAATACTGATAAACATCTTTTCATTTTTCATACCCCTTTCATTACAGTGGTTGATTTCATCGCTACATTGTGTCATGAAGTGTACACGTTATCGGTACAGAACTTGAGGAATCGGCAACTGCAATTAAACAACCGATAACTTCCGAATCCTCGTTAAACATTCCTCAGTGATTTCCATAGGAACTCCCCCCTTAAATCAAACAGCAATAAAAAACTTCATTTTTGATTAGATTGTATCAAATCAGAATCAATTTGTCTATATATGTATGAATAATAAGAGTAACAGCTATTGTAAAAACCTTCTGCTATAAATTCCCATATAAATTAGCATGGACAAGAGAAATGGCTTAGTTACTTAATGTTTGACATTTTATCTATACGCTAACACTAAAAAGCACCATTAAAAAATGGGCGACCGAAAACATTAGTTAGCGTTTTGTGTTCTAAAAGATAGCAAGACACTATTGTAAAACGCAATTTTTTTTGCAAATGCAACCTTTGTGACTATAATTATGCTCCTTAATAAATGTTGGCAATGCCAATTTTACTTCCTATTCATGTTTTTTGAGAGGTTAAATTTATCATTAGCGTAGACAAAATTATCAACAAATCCAGTATTTACGCCACTTCATCGTGTCTACGCTAAAAAATGTGAAATTTAGGATAAAATAAAAAATAAAAACCCACGCTCAATTTTAAAATGGAACCTATAGAATAGACACTAAAAAAAGTCTATTCATGTAGGTTCTTT
>CAZADN010000109.1:0-6887 GCA_964483895.1 uncultured Legionellaceae bacterium | reverse complement strand
TTAAAGCCCAGCCATCTAAATATTCCATACTTGAAAATACAGGTAGAAATGTTTGTTGATCTTCGGTAAAAAATAGTACTTCAACTTGCTCAGATTTAGGATGTTTTTCTATTGGGATAATAAAATTTGCTTTTAAAAATTCTAAATAAGCTTTATTTGCAAATTTGGATTCGCCTTTTTCTAAATAGGCATTTTTTATAGCTGATTCTAATGCATTCATAATGGTATCTATACAAACTCTTGCAATCAAATTTTTTCTTAGTATACTGGTTCTTTTACGTTTGTACACTATGATCATGAATATATCTAAAAAAACGTCACAAGTTAGTTTAAAATCTGCATGGTTTATCTGGGGTCTTGCCGCCACATTCTTTTTTACAGATTATATGGCGCGTGTTGCACCAAGTGTAATGCATAAATTTTTGCAGGCTGATTTTGGAATAAGTGAAGTTGGTTTTGCAACTTTAACTTCATTTTTTTATGTGCCATACATTATTATGCAAATACCTGTTGGACTTACGGTTGATAGGATTAAAATTAGATATTTATTAACAATTATGTCAATTATAACGGCTGTTGGCTGTTATGTGTTTGGTGCTGCGCAGAATCTTGAAACGGCAGCATTTGCAAGACTTTTAATTGGGTTTAGTGCAGCTTTTGCTTTTACATCGGCACTACGTTTAGCAACCGCATGGTTTCCACCGCAGATGTTAGGTTTGTTGGCTGGCCTTACACAGGCAGTAGGTATGCTTGGAGCATCTGCAGGTCAAGCGCCATTGTCTTATTTGATATCTGGAACAGGCTGGCGTAATAGTATGTATATTATTGGCATAATATTTCTAGTTCTCTCGTTATTACTTTTTATTTATGTGCAAGATGCTCCAGCTATGCATAAAGAAACTATCGCGAACCGTCCAAAACAAAAACAAAACATCTTTAAAAGCTTAAAGATAGTATTATCTAATCGACAAACTTGGATTAATGCTTTATACGCAGGTTTTTTGTATGGTCCTTCAGCTGTAATAGGGGAAAGTATAGGCCCAGCTTATTTGCAATTTGGTAGAGGATTGTCGCAACATGCATCAGCATTTGCAATTAGCTTAATTTTTATTGGTTGGGTTTTTGGAGGTCCGGCTTTAGGTATTTTGTCTGATAAACTTGGTAGACGTAAGCCATGTTTAATAATTTCGGCAATATTTGGAGTAATATTTACGAGTATATTTGTTTTTTGCCCAAATATGAGTGTTGGAATGACTTATTTGGTCTTTTTTGGATATGGATTAACCAACACTGGCGTGGGTATTGCGTATGCTATTGCAACCGAAATTAATAATAAATGGGTTCTAGGGACAGCTATAGCTTTTACTAATATGTTATCAATTTTTGTTGGCGCTCTTTTGCAACCATTAGTGGGATTTATGGTAGATAGAATTGCAGAAGGACGAGGCTATAATATTGAAAGTTTGATGTTATCTGATTTCCAATATGCTTTAAAAATATTGCCTATTTCATCATTGATTGCATTGGTGTTAGCATTTTTTGTAAAAGAGACATATTGTAAGCCAATAGCTGCTAGAAATTGAGTGAAAGACAAATGTATTTTTGTCGTGTACTGAGGGTCTAATATTAAATATCTTGTACTTGGTAGATTTATATTTTATTCTTTCACAAGCAAATATTGATTTCAGGGAGATGTGATGAAAAAAATTTTAGCTCTTAGTGTTGTGTTACTAGGGCTTCTGTTAACCGCTTATTATGGGATGGGATTTTTAACAGAGCGTTGTTTTAAGCAAAATCTAAGTGCTATGCAGGACTCGGAAAAATATCGGGTTAAAGTTGTAAGCTATAAGCGTGGATTTTTCAGTTCAAAAGCAATAATTAATGTTGAGATAATATCTCCAGCCAAGGTGCTTGAAAAAGATGGAAAAAGAATATTTCAGCCCGCCAATACCTATTTTACTTCTGTGCCATTACAAATATATCATGGTCCAATTATTTTTGTTGGAAAATTGCCTAAATTTGGATTAGGATATGCAGAGAGCAAAGTTACCATTCCTGGTTATTATTATAAAAATTTCGCTAATAAATTTACTAAGGATTCTACACGCCCTGAATTGACTATAAATGTTTTTGTAAATTATACAATGCATACAGTAGTTAACATTTTATCACCTAAATTTCATTTAATTTCTACGGAAAAAGATTCTAACTTTGAATGGTTAGGAATGACTAGTAAGATTGATGTAGCAAGTGATTTGAGTGATATAAATGGTAATTTCACTATCAAGGGTTTGTCTTGGGTACAAGATAAAGCGCTAACAGTTTTGAAAAAGATAAGTAGCAATTTTAAACTTTACAAAGGTGATTTTGATTTATATTTAGGTGATTCAAGTGTATTAGTTCCTTCAATTGTTGTTAGTCAGGATACTGGAACTTTAATTGAACTAACAAATCTTGAAGTTAAATCTAATAGCTTTATAAATAAAGGATTATTTAATTCATCCTTACAAGCGACATTAGATAATTTTTTTATAAATAAGAAAACTTATAAAAATTGTTCCATAGACTTATTTGTACGTAATTTGGATACAAAAAAATTAATTGATGTTAATAATAAAATTAAGCGTGCACAAAATGGTAGTGATAGGCAACGTAAGCAAGCGATATTGTCTATTTTACCAGATTTGCCAGAACTACTTAATAAAGGTGCCGAAATTGACATTTCCGATTTAAATGTCGAGATGCAAGAAGGCAAAATTAAAGGTAGATTTGTTTTATCATTAGCTAATGATGAAAATAAAAACCCTTTTTATCTAATTCAGAAAGCTCGAGGTAATGGACGTATTCAGATATCTAAACCACTGTTTAATAGGATTTTGCGGGATTTATATGCCAAGTCAGAAATACACCAAGCAATTAAATTGGAAAGTAATAATGCAGACAATGGCTCAGCAAAATCTCCTACTGATATTGTTGTCGATGATAAGTCTAAAGAGCTAAATCCAGTTGACTTAGCATCTCAGCAAGCTACTAACAAAATTTCTGATTTGGTAAAGCGCGGGGTTATTGAGATTGCTGATGAGAATTATGTGTTTAATATTAAAATAGTTCAGGGTAGATTAATAATTAATGATAGGCCTTTTAGTATGGATATGGTGCGGTTGTAACTATTGTAATTTTACACGCAAATATTTATTGTGGTTTGTCAAGCGAAATACATTGATTAATTGTAAGTATTTTTAGTGTTATGTTTTTACATTTCGTATAGACTTATGCGGTTTTTTTTGGGATGATAAAGAAGGTTGTAAATTTTTATGTTTTTAATCATTCTATCCTTGTTAGGGATCGTTCTATTCGATAGAATAATGTTTTTAAAGTTAAGGAGTTTAAATAATGACAATAACAAATAATGAAGCAGGAGAAGCAAATACTTCTTTGTCTGCTAGTGTAACTCAATCAGTGCAAAAGTATTTTGCTGAATTGAATGGTGCTGATCCTGTTGATTTATATCAATTCGTCTTAGAGGAAGTTGAAACACCGTTATTAAGAGCTGTTATGGAACATTGTAAATACAATCAGTCTCGTGCTGCTATTATGCTTGGTATTAGCAGAGGAACTCTACGTACTAAGTTACGTCATTACTTTGATGATAAATATGTTGGTACAAGAGATTAAAAAATTTCTTTGATTAATTATAAATTTATTATCATTCATTATGGCAAATGCATTTAAATTTTGAATTCCAAAATGCATTTTTGCCGATGTACCGTGCGTTAAGCACGGTATCCAAATAATTATAAATTCTATTATCTAAATCTACAGGTTCGGCAAGAACTCTATTTAAGTTATGATAAATTAATTATTAGCTTAAATTAAGATTTATATGCTATTATAATGCGCATCACGGTAAGTATTAATAATTTCAAAATGCTGCAATTTAGAAATATCAACATCAAAGATCCCAATATAATTTATCAGACGGAAGTTTCTATAATTTTTAGTAACTTAAATAAATGCCGCTTGGGAGAGAGAGATGATGCTTTGCAATTAATTCAATCTCTTAAGAAAATGCCTAAGTCTTCATCGTTTCCTTTTGGAGCTATGATGGCAAATTTGTATGTCATATATCGTTTTATGACGCAGGATAATTTATTGTTGCTTAGATATATAATTGGTATAGACCCAAGTTTATTAGATGAAGTAAGACAAAATCTAGGTAATCTTGCAATAGAATGTTTTAAAAACGGTAACCCTATATTTTACCAATTTTTGCTTGAAGATTGTAATTATGTAGCTGATGAGGCTTTTGCATTGTGTAGCGCATGTACTACGGGAAATCTTCCTTTAGTTAAATACATGGTTTTAGAGAAAAAATATTCTGTTAATGTTGTAAATATACATCAATTAAGCCCATTAGCCTCATCTATTTACGCTAATAGTATGGAAACATTTGATTTTGTATTGACAATCAGTGATGTAAAATATCTAAACAAGGCATTTTATTTTGCTATTATGACAAATAAGATAATTATCTTATGTAAATTGATTGCGCATGCTAGAGCGCTAGATATTAAGATAGAGAATATGTTAGATGATAATCGGCAGACGTTTTTGCATATCTCAATTGCGTACCGAGTATCCTTGGATATAATAAAGATTTTTATAAATGTTCTTGGTAGTAACATTAGGGATAAAGATGGTTATAGTTTATTAACCTTTGCATGCTTATTAAATAATATCGGTGTGGCTGATTATTTAGCCACGACATATCCTGATTTAAGGTATGAAGCTGAAGTTATTAATGGGTTTAATATTTTACATCTTTGTAGCATGCATGAAGTAAATATAAATACTGCATTATGGCTAGTTAAGCAAAATAAAATTGGGTTGCAATCACAAGCTAAAGGAGATAAAAGTACAGCATTGCATAAAGCCGTAGATAATCAGAATTCTGCTTTAGTAGATGGATTTATAAATTATATTATTGATACTAAGCAAGAGTTTATTGTCAATATAGTAGATATTAATAACCGTCACGTTGGATTTAATTTGTTAGCAACACCAGCACTACATTCTTTGTTAATAAAACTTATTAATGAGACAAGTTTAAATTTATTTCAAGAAGATATAGATGGGGTAAGTTTCTTGGAGTTTGTTATCACGCGTAGTGAATTTTATATTTTGCATGTTTGTTTATTAAAAATCCAAAATACCAATAAAAAGCAAAGACAGAAAGCTCGGGAAATTACTACAAGATTAGATTTAATACCACGCATGTTGGATTTTTTTATTTCCGAACAAGTTGAAGTAACAAGATCTACAAACAATTGGGAAGATAATATTAATGCTTGGATTTTGAATCAGCAAACAATTTTGCATTTGGCGTGTATATCTTTACCCATCGAAGATCTTGTAGAGCACATTGATAAATACTCGCAAGATTTATCCAAGCGTAATGCAGCAGGACAAACTGTATTATGTTATATGTTATTAAATTCCCAAATTGAGAAAGCTATATCTTTTATAGCATTATATAATCCTATGCTTATTCATCTTGATTTGAAAAACTCTAGTCTTTTACATATTGCGTGTGAATTGGAGAATATGCAGCTAATTGATATTGCCCTTACTAAAGGATTGGCGGTTTCAATACCAAGAATTGGTGGTATATCAGCTTTGGATATAGCAATTGAGAAAGATAACAAATTAATTTTTAAAGCCTTATGGGACTGCCTAACGAATGCTGAAAAATTGGATTATTTCTTAGATTCAGATATAAAAAAACGCCACTTTTTAGCCGAAAATAATTTTTATAGAGTTTCAGAAAAAGCAGTTATAAATAGTATTTACGAAGAACTCTCGACTCAGATTATATCTGAACTGTGTCTAAGGTGCTATGAAGAAGAGGCGATGTTTAAGTATTATGAAAAATTAGTTGTGGAAATTATTAATGAAATTTTAACAATAGAACTAGAATCACATATTATTCAGCAACAAATGGTTGATGAATTTTTGCAAGATGAGAGTCAAGAAATTAGCTCTGCACTTATAGACACTATGATAAAAGAAGATGTACATAATGTTATAGAAAGCATCTGCCAAGATGTTGAAGATAGATTTTCTATGGAGCAAACAGCGTTAGCTATCTCTAAACATGACTTATTAACCGCGGTTAATAATCGCGACTATAATTTTTTCAGAGATGTTCGTGTGAGTGGCAATTATAATGAGCTTTTAAGTACTAGCGCAATTGAGCTTTTGTGTGAAGCCATTAATACCAAAGATCAGCAATTAACATTATTACTTCTTAGTTTGCCTTCCGTAGAAAAAAATGCATGTATGCAAGGCAATTATGTATTAGATTTTGCAAAAAGGAATAATCAACGCTTGGTAGTAGAGCGCTTGCTTAAAATTCCTGCTGTGCAAAAAAATATATATAGAAGCGCTCCAGAAGAGATATTGGCACCAGGTATATTTCCGCAATGTTGGTTTAATCCAAAACATGAAATAGTTATCCAAAGGATTTCAAGATTGCTACAACAAACTAGATATAAGAATCTTACTTTGCTTATATATGGTAGTGGCATTAGTAAATATAATCCAAATGATTTAGACTTATTATCGCCTAATAGTAATATTGAGCCAGATGAATTATTAATGGAATTTATCGCTGAGTTATGTAGCTTAGGTGCAAAAATCACTTTGACTGATAACAATGGTTTTCCTGGCTATACTGCGCCGACTAGGAACCCTGAGCGTCGCGTTATACCAATAGATTTTCTTAATTGTAAGTTAGAGATAGTGTTATCACCAAAATGTATAGCACATCATGGCTATGGATTGTTAACCACTGTTACGGCAGCTTATTTTAATATACGGGAATTACA
>CAZADN010000108.1:0-6900 GCA_964483895.1 uncultured Legionellaceae bacterium | reverse complement strand
GGTTTAATGAACCACAAGCAGTTTTGGTTATCGATGCTAGTACTTCTACTAGCATCTTATTTAATAAAGTAAATAATCCAGCCGAAGAAATATGGAATGGTAAAATCTTAGGGCAAGAAAAAGTAGGTATTGAGTTAGGTATTGAGACTGCGTATCCAATTAGCGATCTTGCAATTCACTTGCCAAAGTTATTAGCAAACAAAAAATCTTTATATTACGATCTTGCACAATTACATAACTACGAACAATTTATTTATCCAGCACTTAATGAGTTACAAAAATCAGCCAGGCAAGGTGTTGGTGCGCCAACAAATTTAAATGACATTAAACCAGAATTAAGCGAGTTACGGCTTATAAAAAGTGCTGATGAAATCGAACTTTTAAAAAAGGCTGCATCTATTAGTGTTAGAGCGCATATACATGCAGGTAAAATGCTTGGGCAATTAGCTAATGAAGCGGATGTCGAGGCAGAGTTTCTATATAAATTGCATAAATTAGGTTGTAGAAATGTTGCATACGAATCAATAGTTGCAGCAGGCAATAATGCTTGCACTTTGCATTATATTGATAACAATCAAAACTTAGATAAAAATGGTTTGGTTTTAATTGATGCCGGGGGGGAGTTTTCCAATTATGCTGCTGATATTACGCGTGTATATCCGGTAAGTGGTAAGTTTAATTCAAAACAAGCACAAATATATGAATTGGTGTTGAAAGCGCAACGTAGCGCTATAGCACTAATTAAACCAGGTTGCCTTTGGAATAGCCTGCAAACCATAATTATTCAAGTTATTACTACAGGCCTTGTTGAGTTAGGCATTTTAACTGGAAATGTTGAAGATTTAATCGCTAAAAAAGCTTATTTAGATTTTTATATGCATGGTTCAGGGCACTGGCTTGGTTTAGATGTGCATGACGCTGGTGCGTATAAAGTTAATAATAATTGGAGTGAGCTTAAGGCTGGCATGGTTTTGACAGTTGAACCTGGAATTTATATTCGTGAAGGATTAGCAAATGTTGATAGATGTTGGCAAGGGATTGGTGTTCGCATTGAAGATGATATCTTGGTAACTAACGATGGGTATGTGAATTTAACTGCGGAGTTACCAGTTGAGATTCATGCAATTGAGGCTTTGTGTCGTGAGTAATATTTTAGATTTGGATTATGATGTTTTAATTGTCGGCGGTGGTTTAACCGGTGCGCTTTTGCATATTGCCCTTGCCAAAAGCAATCTTAAATGTATTTTAATTGACAAAAACCAAGAGTCTAATGAGAAGAATGAAGATTTTGATGCTAGAAGCTTAGCCCTTTCCAGTGCAAGTATTAGAATTTTAAAAACTTTAGGTATTTGGCAACATATAGAAGAATATGCAGCGGCAATTGATAAAGTTCATGTTTCACAGCAAGGTAAATTTGGTAATACTTTAATAGCAAGTCAAGAAGATGAAAAACTTGGATTTGTGGTAGAGATGCATATTTTACAAAATGCCATTAATACATTGCTGAATAAAGAAACTGCAATTAAGAATACGATATTAACAAATTTTGACCCAGTCACTAATGTCGCGACCATTATAAGCGCAGGTATAACGCATACATTAAAAACAAAATTAATAGTTGCGGCAGACGGCACTAATTCTAAGCTTCGAGATTTTTGTAGTTTAAAATGTAATATAAAAACTTTTAAAGAGCATGCTTTAGTTGCAAATATAGGTTTAGCACGCTCGCATCAGAATATAGCATATGAACGCTTTACTAATAACGGTCCGCTCGCACTTTTACCAATTACTCATCAGCGCTGTTCTTTAGTGTGGTCATTGCCCAAAGAAGAAGCTATGAAAATGCAAAATCTTGCGGATAAAGATTTTTTAGAGGCTTTACAAAAGGCTTTTGGATATCGTCTCGGTAAATTTGTTAAAGTTGGTCGGCGCGCCATTTTCCCGCTTAATCAAGTTATTATGCCAATAACATATGCAAACTCTATAGTGTTTATTGGAAATGCAGCGCATACTTTGCATCCAGTTGCGGGACAAGGATTTAATCTTGGATTACGCGATGTTGCGGCGTTAGCTGAGTGTATTATAAAATATGGATTAGGTATTGAAATGCTTGAAAAATATCAACTAATGCGTAATCATGACCAAAAATATATAAAACTTTTTACTGAAAATTTAATTGCCTCTTTTAAAAACAAGCTTCCAGGATTAAGTAGTTTACGTAGTTTAGGTTTGTTAGCATTAGATAATAGTAATTTAGGCAAAAATTTACTTGAGCGCTATACAAGAGGTTTTGCGGGTATTTCGCCAGATTTAGTTTGTGGAATTTCACTATCCGAGCCGCGACCGTTAGGGAGCGGAAATTAATAATGAGTATAAATTAGGGCTCGCGTAAGTCCTATAAATTTCCCGCATACAGTGAGAATGAGTAATGCAAAATATAGCTGATATAATTGTAGTTGGCCAAGGAGTGATAGGCTTAAGCGCTGCTATCGCCATGGAGAAGCTTGGATTTAGCGTAGTTATTCTTGATGTAAATCCAGAGTTTTCGCAAAACAAAACTGAGATTTCAAGAGTTTATGCAATTAACAGTGCTTCTATTAAATTATTTAAAGAGCTCAATGTTTGGCAGCATTTAGCTGATACTGTAATATCTGCATATAATCGCATGCATGTTTGGGAAGCGAAACATGGTGCGCGCATTGAATTTGATTCACGTGTGTGCGCAAATGATAAGCTTGGAGTAATGCTTGAAGAGGCTGATTTGAAAAAAGCATTATTAACAGAAGCAACGTTTAAGAAAATTCATTTTGTTAATAATTATAAAGCCGAAAATCTTATAGATGATGGAAGTAAAATTACGGTATATGATGATAGAAATCAAGCTTGGTCTGCGAAACTTCTTATTATCGCTGATGGTGCAAAATCAAATTTACGCGATAAACTTGGAGTTAAAATAACTACTTGGCCTTACAAGCAAAATGCCATAATTGCAAACGTTCGTACTACCAAATCACATCAACAAACAGCTTATCAAGTTTTTACTGAAGATGGACCATTAGCCTTTTTACCGCAAACTGATAATTTCGATTGTTCAATAGTGTGGTCTGTGCCGCCAGCTAAAGCCAATATATTAATGGCAGATAGCGAAGAAGAATTTATTAATAAAATAAATAAAGTTTTTGCTAATAAATTGGGAGATATAACTATCAAATCACCGAGACATCAGTTTCCATTACATATGCGCCACACACAACAATATGCTGGGAATCGTTGGATTTTAATGGGGGATGCTGCACATACAATTCATCCACTTGCGGGACTTGGTTTAAACGTTGGCCTTGCAGATTTAAGCACTTGGATTTTGGAGCTTAAAAAAAATAAGCTTGCATTTACTTCTAAGAAAACTTTGCAAAGTTATCAGCGTCAAAGAAAGCACGCATTATGGCAAATTATTGCATTAATGCAGGCTTTACATGTATTATTTACCCAAAAGATAACAGTCGTGTCCAAACTTACTAGTTTAGGACTAAATATAATAAACAATCTAACCCCGCTTAAGAGGCTAATTATTCAACAAGCATCTGGCAGTAAACTTTGAGGTGATGTATGTTCAAAAAATTTTTAATAATGTTAAGCGTGCTTTGCACTTATCAAGTTTTCGCAGATGATATTAAAATTATTGGCACAGTTTCGCAATCTATTAAACAAAACAAGTCGCAAAGTTTGGCACTTAGCCCTACTAAAAACTCATATATTACTTTACTTAAACTGGGATTATCCGCGAATGCTATTAACACAATTGAAAAACGTGCGGAAAGAACGCAGACCAACCTTAAAAGCACTAAATCATCATTACAATGGATGCCAACGCAAATAGAGCTTGGAATGAATAATGTTCCAGTCTTAAATCAAGGTGCACATGGCTCATGTGTGGTATTTTCAGTAACAGAAGCTATGGATGCTATTCTTAATAAAGGTGATTATGTTAGTCAAATCTGTCAACTAAGCCTGGGGCGTTATATAGAAAGCAATGGCTATGTTCCAAGTGGCTGGAATGGGGCATTTATTCGCAATATTTTAAGTGAAATAGAATTATTTGGTTTTATTTCTAAAGATTCCCAAAAAGCTAATGGCTGCGCCGGGTTAACTGAATACCCAGAATTTGGTGAAGATTTATTAAATGAAGCATCTCCAGCAGAATTTCATCAATTTAGTGAAAAGATGCTTACGAATAAGATAGCTTGGTCATCAATATTAGATATCTTTCAAGCGAGCATTGATAGCATGAATGAAGAGGAGGTTTTGCTTGAAGCCAAAAAATCTCTGTTAGCTGGTGATAGAATAGCAATAGGTGTTATTTTGCTTGATTATCAAAAAGGCGTGGTTGGTGCGCAAGGAACTTATAAGAGTAAATATGACGCTTGGGTTTTAACTCCGGAAATGATAAGCAATATCAATACCCAACAAGATTACGTAGGCCATGCGTTATTAATAACCGGTTATAGTGATAAAGCAACCGCAATTGATAACGAAGGACGTGCTCATCAAGGTCTTTTTACTTTGCGTAACTCTTGGGGTAGTAATATTGGTGATAGAGGGGATTTTTATATGTCATACGATTACTTTAAAGCTCTAGTTATAGAGGCTCAACGCATGAGGCATTTATAAAAAACACTTTGAGTATATTAAAAATAAACTAGTCCCAAAAATCAAGCAGCATGTTTTATTTGCGTTATTGAGATTATAGTCTACACTAAGGCTACAAGAGATTTAATCAGAGATTTTCATGAAGCCTAAATCAGAACAAGAATATCAAAAACTTGGTTTTCGTTATAAAAACGATCAAGAGTTTCAACGTGAATTTGCCTTGGCTAAGGCCTATTTTGAACTTTTCCCGCAAGCAACTAAAATTGGGCGTAAAGCCTGGAGTGAAGCTGATTGGCCTGAGGTGCTAAAGATATTGCATACTTCCAGGCCAGATTTAGTTCCAGATCTTACATTGGCTTTATCCTCTCCTCCTAAACACTCCTATATTAATCAAGTTAGTGCAGAAAATCCTGCAGAGAAATTGATTCTTGCTTTAGGAAGTAAGATAGCTAAAGGTCATTTTGGAAAAGTAAAACACACAATGGATGAGCATGGCAATCATGACGCAACAAAAATTGAAATCACTAATAACCCAAGGCAAAGCAAAGAAACTGAAATAAATCGTGATCAAGGTCTTTTACTTGGTGAAAAAATGTCCCGCAAAGGTGGAAGAAATCAAGAGGAAGATAAATTTTATACTTCTTTTCCATTTTTAGGGGTTGATTTATGTGATAGATTTGATCGCTATGAGCTGACTATTTTTACAAAAGTCTTAGGAATTGCCAGAAAAACAGCTTGGAATTTGCACCGCATACATTCAGGCGATAATAAGTCAAAAACACCATACGCGCATGGTGATATTAAACCAGACAATGTTATGTTGGCTGATAATGGCCATGTTGAAATTGTTGATTTTGGTTTTACTAAAAAGTTAGATGAGCAAATTGAACTCATAGGAACACCAAAGTATCTACCAACAGACAATCCAGATAGAATAAAAGATCCGCGGGTAGCTAAAATAACTCTTAGAAATATGCAGACATTGGGATTGATAGGCACTGATATTGCTGCTTTTAAAAAATTGTTTGCCATGATTTTACACATGGGTCAGCTTTTTTCTCTTTTGTATCCAAATATTCAAATAATATTCGGCGATAGTGTGTATGAACTTCTGGCTAGAAAAAATTTTGATACAATGCTTAGTATCACTATGGCCTTGATAGAGCAAGAAATACGGCTTATGCCAGGCACTTTAAGCCATTTACCCATAAATAAACAGCAATTAATCGGATATATTTTTGCACAGATTGATATGCTAGAAGAAATAAGCTATGGATGTCAAGATCACACAGAGATGCGTATAGTAGCATATAGTTTGAGACATAAAACGGTTTCTTTGTCTCAAAATGACACTGCATTAACAGAGTGTTTGGAATATGCTAAAGATGTGGTTAAACAATATCAAGCCATGAAGGAAGCTAGAGAAGCAGTTGCGCAGACAAGTAGCTCCTCAATGAAGGAAGCTAGAGAAACAGTTGCGCAGACAAGTAGCTCCTCATCATTGTCTGCTGGTATACGAAAAATCACTTTATTTGGGGAAGACTCTGTATCATTGGATGCTGAGGATGAGGGGCAACCTAAAGTAGATAGTAGCAATAGTGGTGGCATTTCATAAAATTAGTTTTTCGTAAGTCCTGTTTTTAAAAACTACAAATATATTCCGCGACTGCACGCATGTCATCAGCACTCATACGTTTGCTGATGTCGTGCATAATGCCATTAATGTCATTATTTCTTTTCTTTTCTTTAAATGCTTTAAGTTGGCTCAAGGTGTAATTAGGCTTTTGGCCATATAACAAAGGGAAAATCGCTTGCGCGTTGCCAGCGCCATCTGGGCCGTGACATGCAATACATGCTGTTATATGTTTGTTTAAATCGCCACGAGTATAGATTTCTTTCCCGCGTGTTAAATCTTTAGATTTATTTTGACATGCTTGAGGTTTTAAAGATGCGTAATATCTGGAAATATCTTCAATATCTTTATCGTTTAAGCTGTTAACAAAAGCATACATAGAACGTTTGCATCTCATTTGAAAAAGAAAAAATAGAGCCATTGACGGCATTGCATTCGAACAAAAACTTCTAACACTTGAACTCCTGACTCTGATAATGCAAACTATGCTTCCCACAAAGACCACTTCTTTTGTGTCTTCTTGTGCATGCATGCTCAGTTTTTCGGACAAAGACAATAAGAAACTGCAAACGTGTTTTTATTCAGCATGTCAAAAAGTTAAGAATGAAAGCTTCAGCGTC
>CAZADN010000107.1:0-6961 GCA_964483895.1 uncultured Legionellaceae bacterium | reverse complement strand
TAACACAGGTTTTGAGCCTTTAATCGCCGCGTGTTCAGCAATGTTCATTGCTAAAGTAGTTTTACCCATAGATGGACGACCAGCAACTATAACTAAGTCCGCACTTTGTAAGCCTGAAGTAAGTTCATCTAAATCTGTTAGCCCTGTAGATAACCCGGTTATCGCATCCGAATTATTATAAAGCATATCAATTCTTTCAACAGCTTTAGTCAAAATAGATTTGATAATAGCAGGCCCACCTTCTCCTGCAGTTTGCTCAGCGATTGCAAATACTTTACGCTCAGCTAAATCTAACAAATCTGGAACATCTCTATCACCAGGATTATAAGCTGAATCAGCAATATCAGTTGCAACCTGAATCAGTTGACGCTGCACTGATTTTTCACGAACTATTTCTGCATAAGCACCAACATTTGCAACACTTGGCGTATTATTTGCCAACTCAAAAAGATATACCTCACCGCCAGCATCATCTAAGGAATTAGTATTTTTTAAAGAATCTAGGATAGTAACAACATCAAATGGATGATTTTTACTAGCAAGATTTAACATAACTTTATATAAAACTTTATGCTCAATACGATAAAAATCATCTTCACATATTAAATGCGCAACTTTATCCCATGCCTGATTTTCAAGCATAAGACCACCCAAAATAGCTTGTTCAGCTTCAACAGAATGTGGTGGACGCTTTATATTTTCAACACTTTTTTTACGTGCGAGTGATTCTTGCTGCATAATTTTCAGAGATAAAATTTAATTTTCCAATTGTAATACTTAAGTGGAAATATTGTCGAGATAATTAAACTAAGTTTTCATTGTATTTAAAATAAATAACATAATGCTGCACAAGAAGCGCCAATTTTTTCTTGCATCATTAATTGATTCATCTGACCAACTTAAAGAGTTAAGCGAAGGTTCTCTTGGGAAAATCATGCATGACGTACCCAATGTGGACGATATTCTTAACGGTAAGATTAAGCCACAGCTTGCCGCGCCCTCATTGAGCATGTTATAAATTATGATTTAAAATTTAAATCGGCATTTTTCAGCAAAATGTGTAAAATTCTTTTGGCCAGCGCCTCAAGGAGAACATCGTGCAAATAAAAGTTGAAGACAAGATTATTGAAATTCGTGAACAACAGGTAATTATTGATAGCGATGTAGCCGAGTTATATGGTGTTGAAACAAAACGTATTAATGAGGCTGTAAAAAATAACCCCGATAAATTTCCACAAAACTATCTATTTGAATTAACTCAAACAGAATGGGGGCAATTGAAGTCGAAATTTTCGACTTCAACAAAAGGCGGCAAAGTAAAGCTGCCAACAGCTTTTACAGAGCGCGGCTTATATATGTTAGCTACAATTCTCAAAAGCCCTAAAGCCACCGAAACTACGCTTGCAATTATAGATACCTTTGCAAAAGTAAAAGAAATATCACGTACCATTAAAACTCTTCCTAACACACCTCAAAATACCCCTAAATATCAAGAGTTGATGCAAAAAACTGGGGATTTAATTTCAGAACTGGTTGTACCTGAAGAACTAGATACCGCTGAAACAGAAGCAAGTATTGAAGTTAATCTAGCATTAGTTAAATTCAAGTATACAGTTAAGAAAAAGAACAAATAATAAACTTATTTGAAATTACATCTAACGGTCAACTTTCTCAGATTGTTTTTTAAATGCTTTGTATTCTAAATTGCACCAAGAGCAAAAAGTGGGCTTTGTCCAATCTCGTCCTTCTATATCATGATTCCCATATGGGACGAACGTGTGTAATAATCCAGAAAACTCATTGACCATCCTATTAGCCACAACTTGGCATAACTGCATATAAGTTTTTCTTTGTCAATACTAAAATAATCTGAAAAATATATTGGTTTTAATGAGTTCATTACTTTTTTATTTGTTAGCGTTAATTTTTTGTCTTAATATTTCATGGATAATTATACGAAAATTTGTTTCTATATAAAACATAACATTCATTTAATGTTTTTGTCTAAATTAAATAAAAACCACCAATAATAGATCAAAAATAAATCTTGTTGATTGTTTTTGGGCTTTATGGTAAGATTCGATTCAATGTGTTTTTTTGGGCTTATGCTATGTCGCACTCTAAAAAAGAAATTCCAAGCAATTTTACAGCTTTAGAAATTACGGAAAGCCATCCATGGTTTTCTGAGCTTGGCTCAAAAGATACGTTAGTGGATAGATTTTCATATATCAATAACGTGCTACTGTCCAAATTTCAAAGACCCGAAACTTTTGGTATGTTTTTTAAAGAAAATCAGACTAATCGTCAAAACATTCAACAACAATTTAAGGCTCGACAAATACAAAATGAAAACAGCAATCTCAACTTAGCATATTTTCAGGATAACCCTAACTTATGGTGGATAACTTCTGTTGATACTCAAGGTAAAACAACAATAATTTATAACCATAGTATGTTTGGTATAACCTCAAAAAAAGATAACTGCACAGTTAAAGATATATTGACAGCTTTATTCAGCTCCCACCCCAATTTTAACGAGAAATTATCTGGTTTTAAAGGTATTTATAGAGACAGTGAAATAGATGAAATAACAGATATAGCCTTACAACAATTAATTATTTCTTTTTATGACAAACCAAATTTCGAAAAATGGCAACAAAAAATACGTTGTTTAACTTATATAGATACATTTTTAAGATATGAAGTTAATAAAAAGTCGCTTGAGATAAATACCCTTAAGAAACGGATTCTTTTATACAATTTTACCCAACAAACTTATGATAGTTTTGTTAAATTACTTGATGAGATTAGTAACCATAATGTTAATATTTTAACTAATGATGATGAAGAAAAATTAATAAAACTAAGCGATGTAAATTTCCCATTCGGAACATTATTATTATCAACCATTTTTCTAGGTTGGTTTGCATTGAACATATTTTGCTTTACAATTAGTGGCGACCCATTTTTTATAGGTTTTGGTGTTGTGTCTGGACTGTGCTCCATAATGAATATAGCAATCCTAACAAGCGCAATGCTTGACTGGGGTAAAAGCATTTATTATAGCCAAGCCATAACTGAGGCTGTAAATAAGAAGGATAACCTTACTACACAAAAACAAAAAGTAAAATCAGCATCAATCGACAGTTTATTAAATTTGTTAAATGATGATGGTTTAGATGCAACTCATACGAATGACCAAAAATCATGTTGGCAAAAAACTTGAGACAGCTTTACATTAACTGAAAAGCTTGACCAAAACTAACCACTTCCTTTCTCCTCTGAGTTCGGAATATACTTACTAAGGGGAGCCACACCAGTTCTGGATTATGGCGCAACATGCGCTAGGAAAAAGAAAAAAAGCTTGCATTTTAAGTCTAATATAGATTAGACTGACCAAAGTTTTGTTAATATACACTAAAAATCATGTTAAATTTTAAATCGTACTGTATTGTGAATGTGGTCGTCGTTACGCAAGTAACGTGCGGACATAATTTGATTTAAAATTAAAATGCCGCACCCCTTCTGGGAGTCGCGGCTTGTTACCTCAAATCGAAACTCCTAAAAGGGAATAACCCATATAGGAGTCAACAGATGTCTAAAAAAAATTACTTTTCAAAAACAATATACCCATGGATTATCTGGGTTCTTGCAGCCTCTTTCTTTTATTATAAATACTTCATTCAAGTTTCTCCTGGAGTCATGAGCACTCAATTGATGAGCGCTTATTCACTTACTGGTGCGGGCTTAGGACATCTCGCGGCATGCTTTTTTTATGGTTATTTATTGATGCAAATTCCTGTCGGCATTTTATTAGACAGATGGAGTCCCGGAAAAATTACCTCTATTGCGGCATTGACCTGCTCTTTAGGTGTGTTTTTATTTGCCAATTCATTTTCACTCGTCACAGCAGGTCTTAGTCGATTCTTAATAGGCCTTGCTGCCTCATTTGCTGCTGTATCTTGTTTTAAATTATCAAGTATATGGTTTCCTCCCAAACGCTTTGCGTTTATGGCTGGTTTAAGCATGACAGCCGCAATGTTTGGAGCAATAGGCGGACAAGCTCCATTATCGTTATTAATTAATAAATTTGGCTGGCGCCATGCTTTAGAGTTGGTCGCTATTTTAGGATTTATTTTATCGTTTTTAATAGGATTTATTATAAAAGACAAAAAAATATCCTATCAATCTCATTTTGCAATTGAAAAAACTGAAATAAAATTAATGAGTAAATTAAAAATTCTCTTTAAGCACAAACAAACATGGTTGTTGTCTTTATATAGTGGGCTAGCTTTTGCTCCAGTATCAGTATTTGGCGGACTATGGGGTACTTCCTTTATAGAAAAATCTTATGCATTAGATGTATCACAAGCTGCCAATTACATATCTATCATTTTTATCGGATTTGCTATTGGCTGTCCTTTAACTGGCTGGTTTTCAGATTACATTGGGAAGAGAAAATCTATAATGACAATAGGAACAATTTTAGCGCTTGTTAGTCTATCTATAATAATATATGTACCCATTCCTTTAGGAGTTTTATCCTTTTTCATGTTTTTATTCGGTATCGGTGCTAGTTGCTTTTTCCTTTGTTTTTCAATGATAAGAGAGATACATCCGCTAATTTTTACAGGAACCGTTCTTGGCTTCATGAACACATTTGACTCCATTTGTGAAGCAATTACAGAACCATTTATTGGAAAATTATTAGATTTGAATTGGATTGGAACGTATCAAAACGGAGCTAGATCTTTTTCTCTTCAAGACTATCATTACAGTTTCCTAGCATTATCCATTTACCTTGCTACCGCATTATTTTTATTGTTCTTTATTGAAGAAACACATTGTGGAGTAAAAAATGAGGAGAAATATGACGGGATGAACTAAACGTCAACTTCACCTAATTGGTCATAACGAATAACCTTATATTTTTGTCATTCCTGCTAAAGTGAATGACAAAATTAAAATTATCAAGAACAAGTACACCATTGCCCGCCACCACAGGATAAACATGTTACCTCATCTGTATTACAATAATCTGAACCAGAAGATCCGCAGCTATTCCAACTACAAAAGCCTGTTTTTCCTGGGTTTTTAGCACAATATGCGTTGGTTAATAAAGGCGCACTTGTGCTTGCTGAGATTGACGCTTCATAGTTAGGAATGCTAGTTGCAACGTTGCCACAATAACCAGATGATGGTGTTTTGCAATCCTGCATTTGCGTAGTGGTTGCAGATGTTACTGCGTTGGGACCGCTAAATGAGCTTTCAGTTAATGAAGAAATATCCAAGAGCGGCACGTTATTATTACCTATTGTTTGCACAGAGGAAGGCAATGCAACTCCTGTAACTTGGGTTAATGAAGTAGGACATGTAACAGGTATAAAAACTATATCGCTAAAATTTTGTGTATTAAAGCCGCTCACCGAACTTGACGCAAAAGCACATGCATCTAACAATGTTTGTTTGGCTGGGTGCGCTTGACCATTATATGTAACAGAATATGCTGAGTTTATATTGGCGGAATTTGCAAAATAAGTTGCGCAAGATGAATTTAAAATATGATCTGCCCATGGTATCGAGCCTGTTCCCCAAAATGTACTACATGAATTACAAAACGCACCACACCCACCTCCTGCCATGTATATATCAAATGAATTATCATTTGCGGCAATATTAACTGATTGAAAAATCATATATTGATAAGTTGATTTTGTATTATATTTTATCGCAAAACAATAACCATTAAGTTGATTACACCCACCAGCACAATTAGCATAACCATAATAGTTTCCAACTGCAGCTGTGCCAACAGCATAAACTATATTATCTTTAAATGTGCTTGGTAATTGTCCAGAAGCCATATCCATATCCACAGCTTGCAACATCGCCCAAGACCCAAGCATAGTTTCAGGGGTGGCATAATAATCACTTGAAACACAAACATTACCATCAGGTGCTGAACCATAAGGGAAAGAACTATCGCCGATAGTCTCATTTTGAAGATTAATTGTTAAAGAAGAACGCGTACAACTAGCACCATTACATAAAGAAAAGTTAAAAGATGCAGGACCCTTAATAGCAAACATCAAAAGACAACTAGCATTTTTCCCAAGCGTTAAAGGATTTGTACAAATAGGTTCTGAATATAAAGTAGATGAAAATTCTTGAGTAACATTAGATGGTAAAGAACTAAGGTAATATCCACTGCGCGTACTTTTAGTAAGATTTGTTACGCGAAAATAAACATTAATTGTATTATTACTTAAAATAGAATTCGGTATGTTTCCAACTGGGGTTATACTGAAATTTGCAGAATGCGCCATTGGAACTATTATAAAAAATAACAAAATTAAACATAACCTTCCGAATTTTTGCATCCTATCATTCCTATTAGTTTTTTAAATCGTGTAAGATACCCGCGCCAACAATTGATTTGCATACAAATTAGATGCAACAACATTAAATGCCACAGGAATAAGGTTTGTCCCATTGCTTACCGAACCACTACCCAATTTAGCTGTACCTAAGAAACTATAGCGATATCCAAGACTTGCATTAATGTGAGCGTTAATATTTAGATTCATCCCTGCTCCAAAAATATAGCTAAATTTTGTTATACTTTGATTAATAAAATCCGGAGTAACATTTATGCTACTTGTCTCATTAGTTGTAGCAACATACTTTGCTGTATGATTAAAGGCAACGCCTAAAGCAGTTTCAGCATAAGGATTTAATCTTTTATAATAATTAGCCAACACTCTAATGCCAGCCAATGCTTGCTGAGATTTTACATTAAAATTATAAGTATATTGTGTAAATGCCGTTGGATCTACACCAACCCAATGAACCCCATTAACATTAATTTGATTAAACGTATTATATTCAAAACCTGCTTGAATATTAAAAGGATATGCGCTCACAAAACCAAGCTCATGCTCTCCTCCAACAAATACCCCAT
>CAZADN010000106.1:0-7076 GCA_964483895.1 uncultured Legionellaceae bacterium | reverse complement strand
TAAGGTAAATGCGTAAAAAAATAATGACTTAGGCGTTCTGTTTCTGGTCGATAAATTACGCCTATGGCTCTTTGCAGGCGTGGCGTATTTAAATAATGCTCCAGTGTTTCATTGCCCCTAAAGTTTAAAATAAAATTTTTATAGGAAACGTGGTGAAACAATTCCTCATAACTTTCAGAAAAGCCAGGAACTATTGCACGACGCTTAGCTGGCGTATCCCAATCTGTTGCTGCTGTTACAAATCCATCATGCGTTGAAAAACCAATTGAATAAGTATCAGCATGCTGTTCACGAACCAATTGCCCGATATTCACCTCGCCCCGCTCAGACATTTCCGTAATTAATTTTTGGTACACATCTATGTGCATATGATTCCCTTGAAAAAACTTTATTGATAAGTCTAGACCATAAAAAAACTAATACATAGTTCATTAGGTAGTTGGAGTGGAAAGGCCTAATATGTCGGCTAGAAATTGTGCTGATACATGAGCATCTTTAGCCTGAATAATAGTGTGGTTGAGTTGAATAGCCATGCTTGACTCCCAAAATAGTAAGATTTTAATCCTTATTCCTTGAATAATCTAAAATTATGATGCAAAATTGCTTTCTTATTTTGGTCCACTGCGAATACTATCGTCTCTAGACCCCACTTGACCTTTTAACGCATTAACCTCTTCTTTATATAACGATGTCGATTTTCTGCGTGAAGCGAATTCCGTAAAAACTGTAATGGTTTCTTCATGTCCCAATATACGTGCAATATCTTCCGGAAAAATATCGATTATCTCTGCATTACCTTCATCTTTTAATTTAAGTTTAATGAAATGGTTCATATGTTTTTCAGCTTCTTCACCATAACGTTTAGCAATACTCTGCCAAGTGCTAGTGCTAGCAAAACATGGAACAGAATGTAGCTCTGTGTTATTCAATAAGAATCGTACAGTCTCAACATGTCCCTGTTGAGCAGCTATAAATAATGGTGTTCGGCCATTACATTTTATAGTTATATCGGCGCCACGTGAAGCAAGCAAAGACAGCATTTTTTGATCGCCATGTTGAGCGGCAATATACGAGGCTGTTACTCCATTTTTCATAGAAATATTAGGATTAACTCCTTGTTTAAGCAGCTCTTCAACGACTTCTACATGACCATTTTGTGCCGCAACATGAATCGGTGCTGTCCCATTGCCTAATCCCTGATTCAAATCCGCGCCATATTTAGTGAGCTCAATAATCATGGCCACATCACCTTCTTCTGCAGCTAAAAATACTGGAGTTTTGCCATCGTTATCTGGCAAATTTAAATTTGCTCCATATTGTGCAAGTACAGAAATCATTTTTATCTGTCCATTGTCTACCGCACACGCTACTGGTGTATCTCCACTGCTTGTTTGAGCGTTCAAATTTGCTCCGCGTTTAGCTAGTTCATACACAACATCTATATGGCCATTTTGAACTGCAACGTGAATCGGTGAAAATCCGCTTATAAGTCCCTGTTCAAGATTTGCACCATGTTTTGCAAGTTCGGCTATCACTAGCTCATGACCCTCTTGAGCTGCTATGAATGCCGGTGTTCCACCTTCAAGCGTAGCTGCATCAAAATTAACACCATGCTTAGCAAATTCAGAGATTACAGCTACATGGCCATTTTGTGCAGCAACGAAAGCAGGTGTTTGGCCATTTTTTTGTGCTAAATTAAGATTGGCACCGTATTTTGCAAGGACTTTTATAGCACGCACATGGCCTTTTGCTGCACTAATGTAAACTGGCGTTTCACCATCTGACTGAGGGATATCAAGATTGGCACCATGTTTAAAAAGAATTGCTATCGAATTGGGAGCATCGTAACTTGCTGCTGCATACACAGGCGTACGACCATCATCTGCCAATGTATTAATATCTATTTCTTGTTTCAAAAATAACTTGATAAGGGGAATAAAGCCATAGCCGGCAGCAATATGAATTGGGCGAAATCCAGCGTAATTTTTAGCCTTATCAAGATCTATGCCTAATTTTATCAATTTTCTCATCATGACTATATTATTCATGCCTGTCACAACACAAGCCAAATTTGCAGCTTCTTCTCGATGAACCATTTCCTCGGGTAGTTGCTGTACTTGTTTATGCTTTTTTAATTGTTGGCCTAAATGAAACTGTTCTTCATGATGCAATGAGGTTATGACTGAAGTAGAAAAAGTAACATAGGGATTTAGCGAATTGGTTGAATTTTGGCTCACTATTTGTTGAGAAAACTCTTCTCTATTCATCAAGGAGGAATTTGTGTTATCAACATCAGTTTCAAATGCCCACATACCACTTTTAGCATGATAAACAATGTCTATAGTTTTACCGATTTCGGCTTCAAGTGAAAAACAAAATTTCTCTTGGATTTCAGATGCACTAGAGAGAGCATTATTTTCCTCTTCAAGCCTGAAAAGTATTGCTTCAACCTCTTCCACTGAAAGCCTTCCTTTAAAACCTAAAAATATTGCATTAGAAAGTTGCTCTGTTGTTAATATCTCTTCCGTTAATACATCTGTGTTAATATCTTTAAATTTCCATAGGTTACTATCACGTTGATACATTACTCCTACAGCATGGTTTTGATTAGTTAAAATAAAACCAACCCAAGCGTCTCGAGAGTAATTCGACCTTGTTAATGCAGTCGAAAATTGTTCAAGAAGATCTTGAATCTCTACCTGAGTGTAAATACCAAATTCAGAATAAATAGTGCTTAGACCACCTAATTTTAAAATTTTCTCTGATCCAGCCAATTTTGAGACATGATCAATATCATATTGACTATATAGAGCATTAAAAATTTGAGGATATCGACTTGGCTCCTGGTATAATGCCATACTCCCATAAAAAGCAAATAAATCAAGCCATTCATTATCTTCTGTTGTTAATACTTCACCTACTGCCATTTTTTCTTTAACAGTATTAATTTTCTTGAGTAAGTCAGGATCTTTGATGGCCGTTAATATTCTTTCTATGCGTCGATTGAATATAGCTTCTTCGCCCAGTAAGCAGGCTTCAATCCACCGTAATGTAAACCCGCAGCACGTTCCTATATCATTAATTGAATAATAACCTAACGTTTGTCCAAGATCTATAATGGAAGTATGGAAATACATTATGCACCACAACATAAGACCGTACTATTATTATAGTTATTTGTCCTGATTGTTGTCAAAAATAATAAATTAGAGTTGTGAGCAGTTTTAAAGTCTCTTCATTTACTGGTTTAGCCCTCATTCAGCGCTTTAAAAATCCTTTTTGCATGCTTTTAAGGCTTATTTTGTATTGGACGTGGCTCAATAATGATATAGTACAAAAAATATACTATAATAATGTAAAAGAATCAGGGAAACATTATGTTTAATCGTACGAGAAAGTCTAGTATAGAAGTTCAATCCATCTCATGCTCAGGCATAGTTATAAATTCATTATTGGAGTTATAAATATGTTTAAAAATCCATGGGAAAATGAAGAGTCGCAAAATATAATTATTGAAATATCTGATAAAAGAAGAGTCGCTCATATAAACGGAAAAACTGGTTTTTTCTTTGACACAAATATTTTAATCAATGGTAATAAAATTCCATTAGACTCTATAAATTATAATAATCCTTTGAATATTTCCGAACACAAAAAATATGAAATTTTATTCAAATATAAACTTGATGATAATGAAGTAGTAGTGAGATTAACCGAACAATTTAATAATAATTTATTAGACTTTTTAAGCGGCGGTAGAAGGGAAAATGAGTGCTGTATGGATTTTATCAATGCAATATATTTTGGATGTTCTGCAGTACCATTAAATACAATATCTTTGGATGAAGAATTACTTACAGTCACTAGTAGTGAAACACTCCAAGCGGGGCAAGTTATTTCCATTGGAAATGGCAAAGATGAGGATTATGTACCAGATCACTTTACTCTTTATCTTGGAGACGACTTATGTTTATCTGTTGTTGGGACAAACAGGCCTTTATTAATTACAACACTAGATCAAATGAAATTTTGCTATAGTTGCCAAGAGACTGTTATTGTCTATCCTATAGCTGAAGATCTTACAATAGAAGCAATTAAAACAATTAATATATAATAATATGAATATAATTTGATTGCAATGCGAATTATATAAGCAAAGATCTTTAAGTATTTAAAGTAAATCGACTTAAGCCACGTAATTAAATATTTAAGTTTCGAATATGTCTGCCTAAATCTATTGCCGGCAAAATCTTGCCTTATAGAACTGTTGAGGCATATATCGAACATATGAAAAATAAATTGAATTGTTATAATAAAACTGAATTGATATTAAAATTATCTAATATGTTCTGATTAAGTAATGACAATATCGCGAATGCATATTTACTGTGGTTGCTCGTAAACCCAAGATATTGTGTTTGCAATAGTATTTGCATTCATGATTTGTTCATCAAAGCCCTTGATTAATCTGGCGTCCCAGGGCAAGATTCGAACTTGTGACCTGACAGCATGAAATGATATTATATTGCATCTCATTTTGTCCAATATTCCTTTATAAATAAAAGATAGTATAACTTGATAAGGTAGGGTAATTTAAATAATGAAAAAAACCATATATATATTTGTACTGTTTATTTTCTGTATTCAATCAGGCATCTCTATGGCGAGTCCTGATGAAATGCTTATCAATGAAGCCATACATTTAAAATTATCAAAAACAAATCATTCTTTGCCAGTAGAAGTGCTTAGATTACAACAACTAATGACTGCAGAAATTACTAAGGCTCATTATTAACAAGCGTTAGGAATAGCTCTATCAAGTCTTAAGAAATATCCAAATAATTTTTTATTACAAACATATTTTGCCATGGTGCTTGGTGATTATACAATGCAAATGCAAGGTCCATTGAAACAACCAATGCTAGAAAAATCAAAAGCTGTTTTTAAAAAATTAATGAAAGAAGTAGACAATCAACCCTTAGGTGTTGTGTTTTATTTTAAAAATGAATATTTCGCGCGTTTTGAAGAATATAAAGCGCAATATGAAAATGGAGTTGCACGCATTAATGCCTATTGGGGAAAAAAGGAATGGCTAGCAAAAGGATTTGGCTATTATCCACTAGGGATGGGTGGTTATTATAGTGAAGGGGTAGGGGCTGCAAATTATGCTTATGAGCAATATAAAAAAGGGCATAAAAAATTAGCACAACAATATGCTGAAAAAGCTCTTGTCGCATGGGCGCAATGTTTTTCGTATGACAATACTTATTACAATGCTTATGTTCATTATGCGTTAACATTAGGGATTTTAGGGCACAAAGAAGAGATGTTACGTGCATTACAACGAGGTGCGGATTTGATTCATCAAGATTTGAATTACCCTGAATTTAAGAAAATTATTGCGTCTTTCGAAGACAAACAGTAGATCTTTACTGCAAACATTGCAAATTTTATGTTGTATTGTTTTTATTAATAGGCTTTGCATGGGCAATAACTAATAAATTATATCGCATTGTACATTGGTCTTATGATGAATCTAAATATGAAAATAGTTATTTAAGTTAGGATAATACATGAAAAAAATGAATTTTGGGATAACTAGTCTATGCTATATATTTTTAATATTTAAGATATTTTGCGTAAATACTTACGCCCAAAATGGTTACCAATCAAAAAATATAGAAACTTATGCGGAATTATTTTTTTTGCAACCATCAGGGGTGCCTGGTATATATGGTGTCGTTATTAGTGGTATCCAGCCTTATAATCCTTCCTGGGAAAATAAAGTTGTAAAAATGAATTATTCTCCAGGATTTCAAGTTGGTTTATCACATCATTTTCAAAATGATGCAGAAAAAGTGAATTTGAAATGGATGCATCTTAATGCCTCTAGTACTTCGAAGACAGAAGTGCCAACATCTTTGGAAACATATCCTAATGGATTTCAAAATTACTATACGGTTGCGCCACCTTATGATATGGGGCCAGGTATTTTTGCAATTAAATCTGCAATTGGTTCAAATAGTTTTGTTTTTGATAGAGTTCGTTTAGATATAGATGGTATAGTTAAAACTAAAAGTTCGATACTGCATGGACTACTGGATTTAGAATTTGCGGTAGGGATCGATTTTCTTAGAATAAATCAAACACTAAAAAGCACATTTTATAACAACGTAGGTTTTCCTGCGACGAGCTTATCTGTACAGTCGTTGCCAGATCCAGGATTTCGTTTTATTGACAAAGCTTCTTCCAAATATTGGGGGATAGGTCCTGAGTTTGGTTTAAAGTTTTTATATAGCAAATCTAGATATATCAAAATTTTAAGCGAATCATCTTTTTCTCTTACTTGTGGTCAGATAAGCTCGAGAGATGATTTTTATGGTCAGTCTAGTTTAAACCCTTATACAGGATATCAATCTTTACGCATTCCAAATTCGGTAGCTTTAGTGCCAGGAGTTGATACTATGATTGGTTTGGGATTGCAGTTTGACAAGTCGCAAAAATATAACATTCTAATTCAACCTGGGTATCGCTTCGCTTACTATTTTAATGCTGTAGATATGATAAGACCAAGTAATCTTGTATACCCTGGCGTCAATAATGGGTCACAAATTACTACAGGAAATATGAATATTAGAAATGAAGCTAATCAGCAAAACAGCTTTAGCCTTAATGGGCCGTTTGTAAGTATGACTGTTAAATATTAACGGTTGTTAATATTTAACCTACTGATTAAGTGTTGCGCTTCGAGATAGTCGCTGTCGCGTAATGTTTTAATCGGCTATTAAGACTGTTTTTTGAAGCAACTTTCAATTTTAGAAAAACAGAACGAAGATCTCATGGTTTTTACAAAATAGCAATCGAAACAATGTTGCTTAGTTAGTAATAAAAATTTCTTTGATCTGGCATTTATTTATTTTGAAATCTATTTTGCTCGTCTGGAAGTGAGGTATCTTGATGAGGGCGCTTTTTATTAAATACGCCATGATTACGCAAGGGCGTTGAGTTAGAAGGTGTTGTTATTTCATTTTCATCTGCACTCAGCTCGTCTAAAATGGCATTGAGTCCATCATCTT
>CAZADN010000105.1:1364-7092 GCA_964483895.1 uncultured Legionellaceae bacterium | reverse complement strand
AAGGGCCATTTTTTTGTACTTTTTGAATTACAGTTCGATAAAATGTTGCTTGTTCTTCAAGGG
Source organism: uncultured Legionellaceae bacterium (assembly GCA_964483895.1). Taxonomy (GTDB): domain Bacteria; phylum Pseudomonadota; class Gammaproteobacteria; order Legionellales; family Legionellaceae; genus 2-12-FULL-35-11. The sequence continues at coordinate 7,029 of CAZADN010000105.1, read as the reverse complement.
TCTTAAAAAGGTTTTTTTGATATTCAATGCTTGGGTCTTGTAATGCGTAAATAGTCCGATTAATTTTTAAATTACGTGCTAGTTCAAGATAACAAAAAACGGTACCGCCAATTGGATGAATGAAAAATATAGGAGGCTTGGATTTAATTTCTTTGCTTAATAATATAAGTGGAGATACATTTGGAATTTGATTTTTGTGTTTTTCAATAATTTTAGCGATAGAACGAATGGTGCGTTCTTTAAATAAAATAGTAGATGGTATATTTATTGTAAATCTAGATCTGATTTTAGCAATTAAAGAGATAGCTAATAATGAATTACCACCCAAATCATAAAAATCATCATCTATGGATAATTTTGAGATCCCAAGAGTATTTTTCCATATATCTAGTAACATATTGATTGTAAAGGTACCTTGTTCCTCAGTATCTAGCTGTTGGATGTTTACGGATTTTATTTGTGGGATTAAATTGAGTTTTGTTGGATCGTAGTAATTAAGATCAGTATTTGAAACAACAACCTGTTGATTATTACCATTAATTATTTTTCTAAATAACTCACAGCCATCACTTGGAGTCACACTATTGGTTTCGTTTAAATCAATTAAAATAGATTCAGATTCTGCAGCCATGCCTATCATTCGCCAAGCTTGCCAATTTATAGTGACACAAAATACATCATGCGTAAAAATATCAGAAGCTTTGCTAACATATGCATCTAGAACGCGGTTTGCTGAACAATAGTCAATTTGTCCTGGGAAACCGGTTATGGCAATTATTGATGAAAAAAGCGCAAAGAAATCAAGTTGTTCCTCAGATAATAATTCAAATAAATACTCTGTGCCGTATAATTTAGGTTCGAGTATTTTTGCATATTCTTCTATGGTTTTTAATTCATAAACTCCCATTCCAGGTAGTCCAGCTGCGTGAATTACTCCGTTAATATGATTATATTGTTTTTTTATGGAGTTAATAGTTTTAGATAACTCTTCTTTATCAATAATAGATGTATTATAGATAGATAAGTTTTTGGCGTGTTTTTTGATGTTTAAGAGTTTTTGAATTTTCTTATATTCTGGTTTATTAATATTTGCTATATCATCAACATAGCTCTGCCATTCATTTGTGTTTAACGTTGCAGTGCGGCTTATTAAGATTATGTTTGCATGATATTCTTGAGCCAAAAATTCAGCAAGTGTTAGGCCTATGCCACCTAATCCACCAGTAATTAGATAAGTGCCGTTAAATTTAAGGCGCTGTTGTTTTATTGTATTTTGATAATTTTCCGCTTGTAGGGTTTGTATCCAGCGAAAATTGCCACGATAAGCAATTTCATCTTTATAGTTTGTTGATGAAATGGTGTTAGTTTCATTAACTAGCATTGGTAATAAATTTTTCGCATAGTTTTGGGTTACGTCTATGAGTTTCATCCTGATATTTTGATGTTCTTGAGGTATTACTTTGCAAGGCCCTAAAATACTGGCCTTACAAGGAATAATGTTTTCATTGCCTAATACGTTATATAAATTTTGAGTAACAATGAGTGTATGCATATATTTATCAATAAATACTTCAGAGAAAGCTTGAGATAAATATAAAAGACAATATGGTCCATAATAGAGGATGTCGTTTGTAGATAATTTATCACTTGTTAAAGGACAATGTATAACTTTTAAAGTTTGGGATGATAAAGTTATGCTATTTAATAGTTTCACGAAATGGTTTTTTATTCGTGGGTTAATTGTATAAGAAAATTCATCTGATTGGGTAAAAGTATCGCCTAAAACCACATTATATACGTGTTGTTGGTGATTTTTTAAGTATGTGAACAAGTCTTTATCTGTTGCAAAAATAAGCCAAGTAGTATCGTGAGTGGTTGGAGCGATTGGTAGATTTCTTTTAAGTTCCCAATCTCTTTTCCAGGACATAGTAAATAAACAGTTGTCTGAAATGTGCATATTGTTGCTAATAGTTGGATAAATCCAGTGGGATTGTTTTACAAAAGGATAAGTAGGTAGTTTAACTTTTTTTCTAATTTCACCATTATATAAAATTTCCCAATTTATCTGGATATTTAATAACCATAATTTACTAATCGTTGAGAGAAATTCTTGATAACTGTTAGTTGTTGAATTGGTAATATGCGGTAAGGTGTTAAATATTTGTGGATGCTTACCTATGTGTTGCTCTATTAGATGACTTAAAGTTTTGCCTGGGCCGATTTCAATGAATATATCATCATTTTTTAGATCTAAGCTTGCTATTCCATCTGAAAATAATACTGCATTGCGCATATGTGTTGCCCAATATTTAGGGCTTTTAATAGCTTCGGTGGTTATCCAAGTACCGGAAATATTTGAAATAAAAGGGATTTGTGGGTTAATAAATTCTATATTTTTAATGGCGTTTAGAAATTCATCTAAAATTGGATCCATATATTGTGAATGGAAAGCACGCGAGGTATGCAAATATTGATAGTTAAGTTGTTTGGTACTGAGTATGGGTTTAATTCTTTCAATAAAATTGGAAATACTTTTTTTAGAACCAGATACTACGCATAAGTTTGGTGCATTTTCGGCCGCTATGTCAACATCATCATGTAAGTATGGCAAAATTTCAGCAGTTGCTAGAGGAATTGCTAACATTACTCCAGGTTTGGTTTTTGCCATTAATTTTGATCTGGCTATAATTAATTTTATTGCATCTTTGAGATTGAAAACTCCAGCAATTGTTGCGGCAACATATTCTCCTAAACTATGACCAATCATACCATCTGGGTTAACACCTAAAGCTATTAAGAGTTTGGCAAGAGCGTATTCGATGATAAAAATACAAGGTTGTGCGTATTCTGTTTCAGATAAAGAAGTTTTTGCTTGTTGCATGTTAGAATTAGTTGGGAATAATATAGTTTTTAACTCAACATTTGTTTCTTTTTTGACTAAAGAACAGCATTCATCAACTATTTCTCGAAATATTGGATGTTCTATATAAAGGTCATAAGCCATCGAAGTATATTGTGGACCTTGACCAACGAAACCGAAAATTATTTTTCTTTTGGGGTTATTGGGTATAAAAGAGGTATATTTTGCAGTCTTCTTTGAGGAGTGTAAAATCTCAATTAAATGTTTGTAATCAGAAAATGTGACGGCAAACCTTTCTGCAAAGTGTTTACGACATAGTTGTAAAGTATAGGCACAATCTGCAAGTTTGGTTGCAGTTTCATCGGTTTCTCCAATCATGTTGATTAGATGCTCTTTTATATTAGCAATCGCTTGATTTAATGCGGATCGCCCTTTAGCTGAAACTACTAATATATTAGCAGATTTTGAAGATGTGGTTTGAATTTGTTTTGGGGCTTCTTGTAAAACTATATGTGCATTAGTTCCACCAAATCCTAATGAATTTACTCCAGCCAAACGATGTTTATACTTAGTTTCCCAATAGGAGTTTTCTGTACTAACGTAAAATGGAGTTTTATTAAAATCTATTTGTTGATTATGAGAATTATAATTAATATTGGCAGGAATAGTTTTATGATATAAAGCAAGAGCAGCTTTTATTAAACCAGCAATTCCTGATGCAGTGTCTGTGTGACCAATGTTGGATTTTATCGAGCCAATCGCACAATGCTTCACAGTTGTTGGTTTTAGAGACTCATAGCCTTTGGTTAATGCTGCTACTTCAATTGGGTCACCAACAATGGTGCCAGTGCCATGCGCTTCGATAAATTCAACTTCTGTTGGGTTTATGTTTGCATTTTTGATGGCATTTTTAATACATTCGGCTTGCGCAGTAATACTTGGAGCAGTAAATGCTGATTTGGTATCACCATCGTTATTTATCGCAGAGCCTTTAATTATAGCGATAATATTGTCATTATCGCGTAAGGCTTCATTAAGTCTTTTTAAAACAACGACTCCTGCGCCGTTACTTATTACGGTTCCTTCAGCATTATTCGCAAATACATTGCATTTACCATCAGGAGATAATATTCCAAGTTCACGGTACAAGTAGCCAGATTTTTGTGGAACAGTAATATTAATCGCACCAGCAATAGCCATATCTGATTTAAATTCTCGTAAATTTTCAACAGCCATATTTACCGCTATTAATCCAGTGGAGCATGCAGTACTAACGGTCATACTTGGTCCTGATAGGCCTAATTTATAGGAGATTTTAGTTGCTAAGTAATGAGGGCTTGTCGCAAGCATGATTTGTTGTGGATCGAGTTCTTTTATAAGCTGCGGATTTTGTAAAATTTGGTTATGTAAATAGGTGCTATCATTCATACCTGCAAATACGGAAATTTTTCCTGAAAAATTATCAGGTACATAACCGGCATCTTCTAGTGCTGACCATGCGTGTTCGAGCATAATGCGCTGTTGTGGATCCATTAATTTAGCTTCGGCTGGACTAATATTAAAGAAGCTTGCGTCAAATTTATCCACATCATCTATAATTCCACGTGCTGGTACATATTTTTCATCATTAATTAGGTTTGGGTTAACTCCTGAATTAATAAGCTCCTCTTGGTTAAAAAAGCTAATGGTATTTTTTTTGTCAATTATTACATTCCAGAAGTCATTATAATTTTTAGCTCCGGGAAATTTGCATGCTATGCCAATAATTGCAATGTCATTATCAAGATGATGGTTAAATTGAATAGACATCTTTCCAAACCCTACTGCAGAGGCAAATTGCTTCGTCGATTCGGTGCTCGAATCCTCATATACTTGCGTGTATACTCCGGTTCTGCGCTCCGAGCCTCCTTGCAATTTGCTCTCTGCAGCGGGTTTGGAAAGATGTCTAATTTTATTAAAGTCTTCGTTAGTTTCGCTATCTGGCTGATTTAAATTATTAGTTTGAGGTTTTAATAGAAATTTAGTCAAAGATCGGATACTTGGATAATTGATAAGATCTATTACATTAATAGAGAGATTAAGGGCTGTATTTAGTGTGTTTGCGAGATCGACCAAACCTATTGAGTGTAACCCTAACTCTTGGAATTTACTTGTAGGACTTATATCTTGAAGTTTAATGTGCTTACTAATAAGATTAGTTATTATTGTTTCTAATTTATTTATGGTTGGTTCAATTTCATCAGTACTGGTTTTTAATTCACCTAATTTTGGATAATTAGATATTTTATTTATATCAATTTTTCCGTGTGCGGTTAGTGGAAATTCTTTAATGATAATGTATTTAGTTGGTAGAATGGGTGTGTAAATATTGGTAGTTATGAAGGAGTTAATTTCTGCAAGCGTCGGTTTATTGTTGGTAGCTAAAATCACATAGGCAACCAGAATTTGAGTATTTTTATCTTGTTCTGCAATTATCACGCATTCTTGAATAGATGGGTGTTGCATGACAATATTTTCAATTGCTTCAATTTCTATTCTGTGGCCGCGAATTTTAATTTGAGTATCAATTCTGCCAATGAAGTGCAATTGTTTGTTATTATCAAGATATACAATATCTACTGTTTTATACAGTTTACCTTTAGCAAATCTCGTGTAAATAAATTTATTTTTAGTAAGTTCTGGCTTGTTAACATATTCTAAAGCGACACCATCACCACCAATATATAATTCTCCGGTTGTACCTAAAGGAACTTGTTTTAAATTCTCATCTAAAATATATATTTGTGTATTTGCAATAGGCCTACC
>CAZADN010000105.1:0-1354 GCA_964483895.1 uncultured Legionellaceae bacterium | reverse complement strand
CTAAAGCTTCATTTTCATTTACTTTATCTACTTTATAGATTGTTGACCAAACTGTTGTTTCAGTTGGTCCATATAGGTTCCAAAGAGGTGCATTGGTATTTATCAGTTTTTTGGCAAGAACAGTGCTTAAGCCTTCGCCACCGCACAACATTTTAATTTTGTGTAAATTAGTCCAGTTTGCGTTAATTAACATCTGCCATGTGATAGGTGTTGCTTGCATGGTGGTGATGTTGAATTTTTCTATATTTTTAATAATTTTTAACGGATCGTATCTAGTTTCTGTATTAGCAAATACAAAGCTTGCGCCAAATATAAGTGGTAAATAAAATTCTACGGCAGAAATATCAAAGGTGATAGGCGTAATCGCTAATAAACATTCATCTTGAGTAAAATTAATGGATTTTTGCATAGCAAAAAGCAAGTTAATTAAGGATTTTTGCGATATTTTTACACCCTTTGGTGAACCAGTTGAGCCGGATGTATATAGAACGTAAGCTAATTTACATTTATTTTTTAGTTGTAAATTACTTTTGGGCATTTGCTCAATTTGCTTTTGATTTTTGTTTAGATTGATTAAGGTATATTGGCACTGTATATCATGAGCACAAATAATAGCTCTTACTTCACAGTCAGATATTATTTGTTCGGTAAAATATTGTGAAGAGCTTACATCGATTGGGATGTATATGTTCCCGGATTTTAAGATTGCAAGAATAGATATGATGCTTTCAATAGTTCTATCTAAATTAATAATGATATAGTTGCCAACGCCTTGAATATGCATGTTAATAAAGTGCGCCAACTGATTTGCTTTAGCATTTAACTCCGCAAATGTTAAAGTCGTATCACCAAAATAGCATGCTATTTTTTGTGGCGTTTTAATAACTTGTTGTTCAATTAATTCAATTAGATTAATATTCTTTGGATAGTCTTGCTTAGTGTTATTCCAATCAGTTATTATTCTATTCATATTCCTTTGCTTCTCAGTTTACTTGTATATTTTGAAAGGCTGGGTGCAAGATTATTTTCCGTTCCTGCGAAAAAGCTTTTTACCATAAATTCTTGCAAATTTAAATAGTTTTGCGACAATTTTGTTTACATAGAGGGATAGTAATGTTTGATGAAGTTGCATACAAATTATCTAATTCTTATTTATTGGATTATTCAAGTGAGTTAATTGTAGGAGTAGATAATCAATGCGTCATAAACTTAGTTAATAATGCGTTTGTTGATTTTTTTAAGATTAAGAAATCGGAAATATTAGGTAAAAATTTTAATACATTACATAAAGATTTTGGTTTGAAAAAATTAATATTGCCGCTCAATTCTGATGGAACTGCTGGGATTATTGATA
>CAZADN010000104.1:0-7330 GCA_964483895.1 uncultured Legionellaceae bacterium | reverse complement strand
TATAAAAAAGCCTTTTTTAGATAAACAAGGTAATGTACAGGGAATACTTGGTAACACTATTGATATTTCTGATCAAAAGAAAATGGAAGAAGAACTTCGCATTGCAAAAATATTAGCCGAAGCAGCCAACCAAGCTAAAGAGGATTTTATAAGCAACATGGAGCATGATTTAAAAACACCATTTTCAGGGATAGGTGGAATTGCAAGTTTATTATATCAAATGGAAACTGATCCAGCAAAAAAGAATCTTCTAGAATTAATGAATAAAAGTTGTAACCAATGGGAAAATGTTCATCGTAGAATTTTTGATGCTCTGATTGTGGAAAATCCTCAAGATTTAAAAATTCAAACGATTTCAATCACAAAAGAATTAGCAGAAATTCAAGAAATGATGGCAGCAGCATTATATTTAAAGAAATTAGCTTTTATTATTGAACCAATACCATCAGATGTCGATTTAATTAACATAGATCAATGTAGGTTCAGATTAATTTTATCTAGTTTAGTTAGTAATGCGATTAACTTTACGGAAATTGGTACAGTTAAAATTATTGTTACTCATGAAAATAAAAATCACATAATCAACGTGATAGATACTGGAATAGGAGTTCCTGATGATAAATTAGATTATATCTTCGAAAAATTTACCAAATTGTCTAGATCTAATAAATATGGAAGCCATTTTCAAGGCATTGGTCTTGGTTTGTATGTAGCAAAACAATATGCTAATCAATTAGGAGCAACTATTTCTGTGCAGAGCAAATTGAATGTAGGATCAACATTTACATTAACATTACCAACAATATAAGCAAGACAATTTAATTACATTTAGATAAAAAATCAGATATTTTTTGTGCGGTTAGCGGCTTAAAATATACTTCTGTCATACCTGCCGATAAACATTCATTGATAGTGTCATCATTATCATTCGCAGTAACTGCTATAATCGTTACGTGGTGTACATTAGAATCAAGCTCATATTGACGTATTACTTTACAAGTTTCGATGCCACTCATATTAGGCAACCCCAAATCCATATAAATAGCATCGTACGGTTTTTTATTGGTTATGCCTTTAACAAATAGGTCCATGGCTTGTTCTCCAGATACGGCTCTATCAATATCACATTCATGCATATCAAAAAACATTTTTCCAACTGTAAAAGAAATATCGTCATCTTCGACTATTAAGATATGTTTTTTCATAACTTAAATTCCAGATTAATTTTGTTTGTATGTCTAATTATAGTACCCTAGCTGCTGCGCATCAATTTTCAGATAGCTAACGCAGCTAACACATGTTTGGGATCATTGCTGATTGCACGTAATAATGCCTTTGCTGGCCCGGTAGGCTCTCTTCGTCCTTGCTCCCAGTTTCTTAGCGTACCTAGATTCACATCTATTAACCGTTCTCAAATAATTTTTCAATCAGTAAAAATAAGAGTAATCCGAGTATGATTATCCAACCAATGATATCAATATAAAGACGGGCGTATCTGTCTATTTTTATGCCTTTATAATACATAATAGCTGCAACAATTCCGGTGCGGATGATTTTTCTTACAAAACATACGAAGATAAAAGATATTAATGGCATATAAAAACTACCGGCTATTAGACCAATAAATTTATATGGGATAGGTGCAAATATGGCGATTATGGTTGACCAAAAGTCATTTGTTTGTAACCAGGTTATGTATATATCGTGTATATGGTTAAAATCAGTATGTGCCAAGTATGGCATAATTTGTTTGATGGCGTAATACCCTAAAGTATAAGCTAGTAATGAACCAAGTACGGAAAATACAATTGTAATAATGGCATATGATAAAGTCTTTATAGGTTTGGCTATACTCATCGTTATGAACATAGGATCTGGTGGTATAGGAAATAATAAACAAGCTTCAAAAAAGGCTACAGTAGCAAGGTAATATGGAGCTTTTTTATAGCTAGACCAAAGAATGGTTTTTTTATATAGATATGAAAAAGCATGAATTAAATCCAATTATTCTCTCCGCTATTAAACCGCAACAGGTGCCTTAATCGCTGGATGTGAGTTGTAATTTATAAATTCAAAATCCGCAAAATTATACTCAAAAATAGACTTAGGCTTTGTTAGTATTTTTAATTGTGGTGGTGTGAGCGGTGTACGTGATAATTGTAGTTTTGTTTGTTCCATATGGTTTAAATATAAATGACAATCACCGCCTGTCCAGACAAAATCGCCAACTTGAAGGTTACATTGTTCGGCTATCATATGCGTAAGCAAGGCGTATGATGCAATGTTAAATGGCACTCCTAAAAATACATCAGCAGATCTTTGATATAATTGACAAGATAACTTACCATTTGCCACAAAAAATTGAAATAATAAATGACAAGGCGCTAAGGCCATTTTATCAAGGTCACCAACATTCCATGCACTTACAATTAAACGCCTTGAATCAGGGTTGGTTTTAATTTGCTGCATAACATCGGAAATTTGATCTATAACTCTACCGTCGCGTGTTTCCCAGCTGCGCCATTGTTTGCCATACACAGGACCTAAGTTGCCATCCTTATCTGCCCATTCATTCCAGATACTAACATTATTATCTTGTAAGTATTTAATATTAGTATCTCCGCTTAAAAACCATAGTAATTCATGGATAATACTTCTTACATGTAGTTTTTTAGTGGTAAGTAATGGAAAAGAATTAGTAAGATCAAAGCGCATTTGTTGGCCAAAAACTGCTATTGTACCAGTGCCTGTTCTATCTTCTTTGTGCACGCCGTTTGTTAAAATATGAGATAGAAGATTAAGATAAGTTTGCATATTTTTTCCATGAATTGGTGAACATTAAGAGCCCTACTAAAAACATTATTATAGATAATAATTGTCCCATAGTCAGTAAATTAAAGGCGATAAATCCAATATCTTGGTCCGGCTCACGAAATACTTCAACAATAATCCGACAAATAGCATAACCCATTAAAAACACTGCGCCAATTGAGCCTGTAGGTCTTGGTTTACGTGCGTAAAACCAAATAATAATAAATAATACAATCCCTTCTAAAAAGAATTCATATAATTGTGATGGATGTCTTGGTTGATTTCCAGCATACGGAAAAATCATGCCTACGCTACTGTTTGTTACTCGTCCCCAGAGTTCGCCATTAATGAAATTGCCTATTCTACCGGCGGCAAGACCAAGTGGCACAAGAGGAGCTACAAAATCAGCTATAACTAAAAATCCTTTTTTGGTTTTTTTGCTAAATATATATATTGCACAGGCAACCCCTATTAAACCACCATGAAATGACATGCCGCGAATGCCATTTGTTAAAGAAATATCTGTTGGCCAAAAGTTTAAAGTATCAAGATGTTTAAGATTAGGGAGGATTTCATAAAATAATATAAATCCAAGTTTTCCACCTAAAATGACACCTAAAGCCGCGTAAAAAATTAAATCGCTGATTTGTTGTTTATCCCAGTCAAGCTTATAAAGTTTAACTCGTAAATTTGCGATAAATAACGCCATTGCAAAGGCTAATAAATACATAATCCCATACCAATGTACCGCGATTGGTCCGAGGTTAAACGCAACTGGGTCAATATTTGGAAAAGTTAACATGGTTCTTTGGCCTTTTTTGCTCGCACTAAGTCACCTAAGCCTTGTTCTTCTAAGGCTTTTTGGAGATAGTGGCGGATTTCCATTGGATGTTCTAATTCTAAAACATGGGCTAAAATTTTACGCGCAAATGCAAGTGAAAAATTACGAATTACCCACTTAATTTTCGGTAAACCAGCTGAATTCATACTTAATGTATCAAAGCCCATAGCTAATAATAAAATAACGGCAAGTGGGTCACTTGCCATTTCACCACAAATACTAACTTTTACACCAACCGAATGCCCGCCATCAACTATTTTGATTAATGTTGATAACATTGCCGGATGTAAAGGGTCATATAAGCTTGCGACTCGTGCATTGCTTCTATCAACGGCTAGTAAGTATTGAGTTAAATCGTTGGTTCCAACTGATAAGAAATCTACACGTTTGGCAAGCTCTTTGGCTTGGCATGCGGCGGCAGGTACTTCTATCATTATCCCAAGTTCTGGTTTTTGAATATTACAACCTTCATCTAATAATTCTTCATAAGCTTGGTTAATTAAATAGGCTGCTTCATCAATTTCGCTAAGATTTGTAACCATGGGTAACATGATTTTTAGATTATTTAAATCCTCATTAGCACGCATCATGGCTCTTACTTGTAAAAGAAAAACATCTGGATGATCTAGAGTTATTCTTATGCCTCGCCAACCAAGATAGGGATTATTTTCATTAATTGGAAAATAAGATAAAATTTTATCGCCACCTATATCTAACGTTCGCATAACTACTGGGCTTGGGGCGAAAGCTTTCAGAGTTTGTTTGTAAATAATATATTGCTCATCTTCGGATGGAAATCTATCCCTGCTCATAAATGGTACTTCTGAGCGATAAAGCCCAACACCTTCGGCGCCAACACTCAATGACATACCTGAATCAATGGCAAGACCTGTATTTACCTGCAAAGAAATTCTGTGACCATCGGTTGTTTCTGCTGGTTTATCTCTTAAGACAATTAAGCTTTTATTTAACTCACTTTCTTTTTGCATGAGTTCTTTGTATTCTGCTAATAAAACTTTGGTTGGAGATATAAATACTTGGCCATAAAAGCCATCAATTATAATAGCGCGTCGGGATAATTGATCTAATTGTAAACCACGTACAGCCATAACTGTTGGTACACCAATTGCTCTAGCAAGAATTGCAACATGTGAACTATTTGAGCCTTTAGCAGAAATTACACCGGCAAGTTGTCCTTCTGGAACTTCGGCCAAATCTGATGCTGTTATTTCATCTCCGACTAAAACTGTGCGTTTTGGATAATCTATTTCTTCATGTTGAGAAGATTGTAATTCAGCAAGTACACGCCGTCCTATATCTCGAAAATCACTTGCTCTTTCACGTAGATATTCATCATGCATACGTTCAAATTGGAGAATATGTCTTTTAATGACAGCGGCTAACGCTGCTTGTGCGCTTAATTTTTCACCATGAATTTCTTGTACTACTTCTGCGCCTAAGCTTTCATGTTCTAAAATTTTAATATATACATCAAACAAAGCATGTTCATCATTAGCAACGCTTGCTTTCATTCTTTTGCTAAGTCGATGCATGTTTTCACGCGTTGCTTGTAAGGCTTTATAAAATAAATCTTCTTCCGCTGAAGTATCATCAATAATTTGGCGTGGCACAGCATCGATATCAGCTTTAGGATAGATAACAACCGCGGTACCAATAGCAACCCCTGGAGAACTGCCAGTACCGTTTAACATAATTTGGCTAGGTTCAGCTTTAGTTTTGCCAATAATATGAGGCTCGGTAAGCTTGGATAACTCACCAGTTGCTTCAGCATGTGCTAATATACCGCCAAGCTGAGCTGATAGAGTAACTAAAAATGCTTCTTCGGCATCATCAAAACAGCGTTTAGCGCTTTGTTGGGCTAATAATACTCCGTAAAGGCGTCGATGCTGGATAATCGGCACGCCTAAAAAAGCATTTAAATGATCTTCGCCTAATAGAGGGTTATAATGAAAATCTGGATGTATTGAGGAATCTTCAAGGTTTATTGGTTCCTCACGTTGGCCAACTAAACCAATTAAGCCTTGAGTTATCGGTGCGCGGAAATTAGAGATAGCATCTTGATTTAATCCATTGGTTGCGATTAAAACATATTCAGAATGTTTATTATCAATAAGAAAAACAGATACAGCTTCAGCGTATATAGCTTCGCGCACGCAATTTACCAAAGTATTGAGTGCTTCAGATAAGTTCTTTGATGATGTAACATCTTGTACAATATGTTTTAATATCTTTAACATCTATTCATGGTTACCTCGTTTACGCTTAATCCCATAAGGGGTTCGCTTTTTCTTAATTAAATGCTCTAATTCTTTTAAAGCTTGCTTATATACCTGTCTTTTAAAAAAAATAACTGTCTCAACTGGATCTTTATAATCAATCCAGCGCCAGCTATCAAATTCTGGTGAATCGCTTAAATCTAGACGAATTTTCTGTTCATTGGTAGTTAATTTTAATAAAAACCATTTTTGTTTTTGACCAATAACTAGAGGAGTAGAGCCATGTCTTAAATATTGTTTAGGTAATTTGTATTTAAGCCAGCGCTTTGTTACGCCTAATATTTCAACATCACTTTCTTCTAATCCTATTTCTTCGTGTAGTTCACGAAATAGTGCTTGTTGTGGAGTTTCATTTGGGGTCATTCCCCCTTGTGGAAACTGCCACGCATCTTGCCCATGCCTTTTACCCCAAAACACTCGTCCGGAGGCATTAGACAAAATAATTCCAACATTTAGCCGGTACCCGGCTTTATCAACTAACATAGTTTTCTTATTTTAAAAACAGTTATTTGATTTTTCCATAAAATATAAGAGTTTGGCAATAAGAATTTGTTTGGTTATAATGTAGGACGATATCATTCTTTGGAGTACTATGTGTCTGCAAGCATATGGCAGAAATGTCTAAGTCTATTGCAAGAAGAATATCCTGCGCAGCAGTTTAATACATGGCTTAGACCTTTGCAAGCTGAAGTAGCAGATAATACTTTGATTTTACTTGCACCAAATCGTTTTGTAGTTGATTGGGTTAAGAAAAATTTTTTTGCAAGAATTACTGAAGTTATTAATCAAATTGATTCAGAAACAATTAAGGCTATAAGTATTGAAATAGGTTCGAAAATTGTCGCAGCTGACAAGGTTTTGCCAGTTAAAAGCACTGTTGAGCCTGAAGTTAAACCAGCAGTTCGTAAAACCACCGACAATTATAAGAATACTTTTTTAAATAAAAAATTTGTATTTGATAGTTTTGTAGAGGGTAATTCTAACCAATTAGCTCGCGCGGCATCTTTACAAGTTGCTGAAAAGCCAGGAGATGCTTATAACCCTTTGTTTATTTACGGGGGCGTTGGTTTAGGTAAGACTCACTTAATGCATGCAATTGGTAACTATATTTTAAAGAAAAATCCTGATGCCAAAGTTTTGTATTTACATTCCGAACGCTTTGTTGCAGATATGGTTAAGGCTTTACAAACTAATTCTATTAATGAATTTAAACGTTTTTACCGTTCTTTAAATGCATTGCTTATCGATGATATTCAATTTTTCGCGGGTAAAGATAGGTCGCAAGAAGAATTTTTTCATACATTTAATGCATTACTTGAAGGTCAACAGCAAATTATTTTAACAAGTGATCGTTATCCAAAAGAAATTGAATGTGTTGAAG
>CAZADN010000103.1:0-7417 GCA_964483895.1 uncultured Legionellaceae bacterium | reverse complement strand
TATCAACAATGCAAAATTTAAAGCAAGGTTAAGCTCGGCAAAAACTGGACCTGTAACTGTAGTGGCAATTAAAGAATTATTATTTGGCAGAATCAGCAATAAAGGATGAACGATAAAATTAAAAAGGTAGGTGCTCAGGTAAAAAAACACAATAAAAACAGCAAAAAAAAGCGCCAATACATGCAAAAACCTACGCCGCATTTCAAGTAAATACCCTAAAAAAGAATCTTGCATATATCAATCTCTTTATTTATAAGGGCGTATGAGATGCGACATTTAAACTTTATTATATTTAAACCGACTAATTCTACGATTATTAACTCTATCTTTTAAACAACTTAAAATATAAAAATCATTTAAATTTAAAACATTATCATGCCCACTCGGTCCACATATCATAGTATCTAAAACTAGATAAGATAAAAATAACTTAGGTAATTCTTTACGCAAAGCAATTGCGTTCTGCACAGGATAATCTGGACTAAAATTTTTATCAACGCAATTTGGCAAAGGCTTAACACTAAATTTTTCCGGAGCCAACATATTTTTATATTTAGCATACGCATAAATCTTAGAAGTCATAGTAGGATCATCATCTGGTAAAGAAACCGTACCAGATAAATATTCTAGTTCATAATAATCTAAATACTCATAAATACCGTTCCATAGCATGCTAACAATATTCTTATGCCGATACTCATCTGCAGTACAAAGCCTACCAATTTCAACTAGCTTTAAATTGTGTGCTTTAATATTACTTAAATCAAACTCTGTTTCAGAATAATAACCAATATTTTTTTGCGCAACATCATAACGCATCAAACGATACGTACCAACTACCTGCTTCGTCTCTCTATCAGTAACTATCAAATGACAACAAAATTTATCATACTCATCTCTATCAATAACTGGCGAAGAACCAGCCGTAAAATAACGAGTACGTAACGCATAACAAGAATTTAACTCTTCCTCAGTCTCAGCAATAGAAACAATAAACTCTGTATCATAAGCATTAATAATCAATCTAAATGGTGTTTTGTTCATATTCATTATAACGAAATAAAAATCACATGTTGTTTACAAATTGTAGTTAATAGGCATAATAACTTCAAGGTGCCTGCATTTTACATTAAAATAACGGCTCACGCAAAGTATAAATAATAACTAATATAAATAATAGGGAAATTTATAAATAATCATATTTGACAACCGTTCAAATTGTCATACAATTAGTATATATTGACATATAAATATACAATTGGAGCATTATATGAAAAAGACCAACCTGTTACCATTAATAGCTATCGGAGCATTTTGCCTTTCTGTGAGTGGTATGTCTTTAGCTACAACTCATCATAAACATCGTCCACCTGCTCACCATAAAGTGCATAACGGCATAGTACATAACACAGTAAAAGCAACAGATAGAGCTATAGGAACTGCCGGAAGAACCACCAGTACTGTAATACGTGACACCGGAAGAACCGTAGAAAGAGTCGGAAGAGATATAGACGAAGACTTGCGTGGGTGGTAAGTCCTATTTATAAAGCCATACAACTATAGCCCGTAAGAAGCCTCGGCGTATTGCGGGCAGGACTTGCGCAAAACCCCGAGGTCAAGGCGGATTTTCTTTATAAAACTCAAAACATATCAACTTCACCAGATCTTTTAGCCATTATCACTTTATCTGCACGACGATTAGCAAATATCCCATTATCTACTACTCCAGGAATACAATTAATAGTATTTTCTAAATTGACTGCTTCTTGAAGTGCAAGATTATATACATCCAAAATAATGTTACCATTATCACTAACAAATCCTTGACGATAAACTGGGTCACCACCAAGCTTTAGCATTTGTCTTGCGACATAACTACGTGCAATTGGTAAAACTTCAACCGCAACTGGAAACTTTCCTAGTTCAAATTTTAATTTAGAATCATCAATTATACAGATAAACTCACGCGCATTAACTGCAAGGATTTTTTCTCTAACTAAAGCACCGCCCCCGCCTTTTATCATAATGCGCTGATTATTTATTTCATCAGCGCCATCTACGTATATTGATAAACTATCAACTACGTTTAAGTCGAAAACAGGAATGCCTTTGCTTTTTAAAAGTTTAGCACTTTGTTCAGAGCTTGCAACACAGCCATCGATTTTATGCTTTATACCTGCCAAGACAGATATAAATTCATTGACTGTACTGCCACTTCCAATTCCAATGATTTTTACATCATCATCAATAAACTGCAGCGCTGCTTCTGCGGATTTACGTTTTAAATTCATACAATCGCATCGATAGCTGGAAGGAAATCATAATTTTGCTCTTTAGCAACTACTTCATATGTAACCTTTCCTTTACTAACATTTAAGCCATTTAATAAATGCTTATCACACAACAATGCTCCACGTACTCCATGTTTTATCATTTTAGTTATAAATGGTAAAGTTGCATTATTTAATGCAAAAGTTGAAGTTCTAGGCACGACCCCTGGCATATTTGCGACACAATAATGCACAATATCATCAACCACAAAAGTTGGATTATTATGGGTTGTTGGTTTACTTGTTTCAAAACACCCACCTTGATCAATTGCAACATCCACAAGCACAGAACCAGGCTGCATGATACTAAGCATATCTCTAGTCACAATCTTTGGAGCAGAAGCACCAGGAACTAAAACTGCGCCAACGACAACATCCGCTGATGCTAGAACACTTTCTAAAACCTCATCTGTAGAATACACAGTTGAAATACTTGTTTTATAGTATGCTTCTAATTGTCTAAGTTTGGATAATGAATTATCAATAACTGTAACTTTAGCGCCCATACCTACTGCAATTCGAATAGCATTACTTCCTACTACACCACCACCAATAACCAATACGTTACCAGCAGAAACACCAGGAACGCCACCTATTAATTTACCACTTCCACCTTGAGCAACCTCTAAACAATGCGCCCCAGCTTGTATAGCCAAACGTCCTGCAACTTCCGACATAGGAGTTAAAAGAGGTAAGCCACCATCATCTTGGGTTACAGTTTCATAAGCAATAGCTGTCACACCTGATTCCACTAGTAATCTAGTTTGCAATGGATCTGGAGCTAAATGTAAAAACGTAAATATAGTTTGCCCTTCGCGCAACATTTTACATTCGTGTGATTGTGGCTCTTTAACCTTTACTATCAAATCAGCACGTGTATAAACTTCATCTGCAGAATCGGCAATAGTAGCACCAGCACTGATATATTCATCATCAGATACTTTAATGCCAATTCCAGCATTTTTTTCAATCAAAACTGAAGCGCCTAATTTAACAATTTCTCTAACACTACTTGGTACAAGCCCAACACGATATTCTTGCGATTTAACTTCCTTTGGAACCCCAATTAACATTTTGCTATTCCTCTATTATTTATTTCATTGATTAATTTTGGTACTAGATCAAAAACATCACCTACTATCCCATAGGTAGCCACTTGGAATATAGGCGCATCTTCATCTACATTTATTGCAACAATAACTTTTGAATCTTTCATGCCTGCCAAATGTTGTACAGCACCAGAAATACCTAAAGCTATATACAAAGTTGGGGCGACAATCTTACCTGTTTGTCCAACTTGATAATCATTAGGGACAAAACCCGCATCTACCGCAGCTCGTGAAGCACCTACTGCCGCACCTAATGCAGAAGCTAATTCTTCAACTAATTTAAATTGTTCAGCACTTTGTAAACCGCGACCACCAGATACAATTATTTCTGCAGAATTAAGTTCTGGGCGATTTAGTTTTTCAATCTTCTGACTAATAAACTCAGACTGAGAATTAGAAGCAAAAAAGTCTATTTTTTCAACACTGCATGGGTCTTGCTTTTCAAGTACTTGATCGTAGGCTGTTGTTCTGATTGTTAATGCCTTTTTACTATTTAAAACTTTCACTTTCTCTAAAGCGTTTCCGGCATAAATAGGATGAATAAAAGTGCTGTCATCAATAATTTTTACAACATCTGTTACTTGAGTAATATCTAAAAGAGCCGCGACTCTTGGTAGTATATTTTTTCCAAATGTAGTTGAGGCAATTAATATATGGGAAAAAGACTCTGAAACGTTTACTATCAATTTACTTAAGGGTTCAGCAAGAAAATTTTTATAACATAAATTATCAGCGCACCAAACTGACTGCACACCATGAATAGATGCTGCTTCTCTAACAACTGAGGCACAATCATGCCCAGCAACTAACAATGTAGGATTTGCAGAAAGCTCCATAGCTGCACGCACAAGATTACGCGTTACAGGACTCATTTTTTGATTATCATGTTCAACAATAATTAAAACACTCATTTTTATCCTTAAGGTGCTCCCGTAATCCGCTTTGCTCCTTACGGGCTACATCGTATTTTTAAATGTAGCCAGCAAGGAGCAAAGCGGATTACGGGAATTACTACACTTTATAAAACCTTTGCCTCATGCTGTAACTTATCAAGCAACATACTTACAGATTCAACCATTTCACCCTTACTGCGTTCTTCAGGTCTCACTACCTCTAATATTTGCTTATTTTCTTGTAAATTTAACGAGAGATCTTCAAAAGCTATAATTTGAAGCGGCTTTTGTTTCGCTTTCATTATATTTGGTAAACTTGCATAACGTGGTTGATTTAGTCGCAAATCAACACTTATCACCGCGGGTAAATTTACTCTTATTTCTTCAATACCTGCATCTATTTCACGATGCACAATTGCTGAATTACCATCTACTTGTATTTTTGAAGCAAATGTTGCTTGTGGCCAATCTAAGATAGCAGCTAACATTTGCGGGGTTTGATTACTATCATTATCAATGGTTTGTTTACCCATTAATACTAGTTGTGGATTTTCGCGAGTAACAATACATTTTAAAATTTTAGCGATATTTAAACTACAAGATTGCAGCTTATCGATGCTAACTAAAATCGCTCTATCAGCACCTAACGCCAAACCATGTCGCAATGTATCTTGATGAAGGTTGTCACCAATTGTAACAATAATAACTTCTGAAGCTATCCCGCTTTCACGGAGTCTTAAAGCTTCTTCTAAAGCAATTTCATCAAAGGGGTTCATCGCCATTTTAATATTATGCGTTTCAACCCCTGTGCCATCTGCTTTTACTCTAATCCTTACATAAGGATCAATTACACGCTTCACTGCTACTAATATCTTCATATTAATTTCTTATATAATCCGTTAAAAAATAACTTAATTAGCAACTCGCCATGAACCATCAGCTTGTCTACATGCTTTACCATATACTTTTTCTTTTTTACCGCCGATATTTGCATAAGTTATATATTCTCGGCAAGGTCCGCCTTTCACATAATACGTCTTTGTAGGTTGTAACCGATATTGATTACCATTATCAGGATTTTTCCAAGCAACTTCTCTGCCTGTTGGTGCAGTTTCAAGCGCTTTTTGCATCTCCATTCTATCAACTTTATCCATATATTTACCGATGTTGCCGCCAAGATATGCGCCAATCAACGCTCCACCAGCAGCAGCCGCTACTTGTCCCGCACCGCTACCAAATTGACTCCCAAGTAAAGCTCCCGCAACACCACCAGATAAAGCACCAACACCTTCATTATTAACAGGCGCACATCCGATTAAACTTACACTTAACATTAAAACAAAAATATTTAAAAATTTCATAAAATACCTCACTTCCGAATTACGCGACCGCCTATCCTAACTATAATTTCATGGCCTATGGTACCAGATGCTTCTGCTACTTCCTCTACAGAAATATGCTGCCCCCAAAGCTCAACTTCATCTCCTATTTGGACGTTTTTACATGTTGTCAAATCAATTGTCAACATATCCATCGAAATTCTACCTACGATTGGAACAATATCTCCGGCAACCCAAACTTTTGCTGAAGAATTTACAACTCTTGGATAACCATCCGCATATCCAACCGGAACAACTCCTATTCTAGAAGGTTTATCACTTTGCCAAATGCCGGAATAACCTATGGGTGTATGGGCCTTATAATCATGTATTTCCGTAACTTTAGAAACAAATCGCATGACTGGTTTTAAACCTAAATCATTCGCGGATTTATCTTTAAATGGTGATACTCCATACAACATTAATCCTGGTCGCACAACATCTAATTGCGAACCCTGCAATCCTACAATAGCAGCAGAATTTGCCATGCTACAAATAATATTTTCATAGCCATGAGTAATTTTATAAAACTTACTCAGCTGCTTAAAATTATTCTCATTATTAGTGTCTTCGGCGCACGCAAAATGAGATAACATTCCAATAGGTTTATCAACCCACGCGCAAGCGTAAAGCTTTTGCATGACCTCATCTACTTCTTCTTCCAAAAATCCAAGACGATGCATACCAGTATTAAACTTAACCCACACCTTAACCTTAACATCACTTGGACTTTGCAATAGCCAGTCTAATTGTCTTTGCTGATGAATTATTAATTGAAAATTATGCTGATATACAAGTTCTAGTTCCTCTTTTGAAAATACACCTTCAAAAAGAATACAAGAAGCACTTGAATCTATATCTTTAATAGTCAACGCTTCTTCAATACAAGCAACTCCAAAGGCATAAACATCGTGCACCAATTTTGGTACTACTTTATTAATTCCACAACCGTAAGCATTCGCTTTAACCATTGCAATTATTTTTTGCGATGGCACATACTTTTTTATAGCTTGCAAATTACTCAACAATGCGTCTTCATTAATATCTAAAAAAGTAGGCCTAGTCATGTTCATCCTTGCCTTGATAACCATGGAAAGACAAATCTTCAAATCTTGTATATTTACCTAAGAAAGCTGCGCGCACTTTCCCAATTGGTCCATTTCTATGCTTTGCAATTATTACTTCAGCAACACCTTTGTCAGGACTATCTTCATTGTAAACTTCATCTCTATAAATAAAACAAATTAAATCCGCATCCTGCTCAATCGCACCAGACTCTCTTAAATCTGACATAACTGGTCTTTTATCATGGCGCTGTTCAAGGCTTCGATTTAATTGCGATAACGCTATTAATGGTACATTTAATTCTTTAGCCAATGATTTTAAGCTTCGCGAAATTTCCGAAATTTCAGCCGTTCTATTTTCAGCTTTAAAACCAGGGACTTTCATAAGTTGTAAATAATCCACAACTATTAAGCCAAGTTGGCCATGTTCTTTCATAAGTCTTCGTGCACGCGCGCGCATTTCGGCTGGAGTTAACCCTGCCGTATCATCAATAAATAAAGAAGACTCAGAAAGCATATGTACCGCGGATGTAATACGCGGCCAATCATCATCTGAAAGTTTACCTGTACGAATTTTATGTTGATCTATTCTACCTAAAGATGACATCATCCGCATTGCCAGTGAATCAGCAGGCATTTCCA
>CAZADN010000102.1:0-7425 GCA_964483895.1 uncultured Legionellaceae bacterium | reverse complement strand
AAAAATGGTTTTTCTCGGTGGGGCACGTCAAGTTGGAAAAACAACGCTAAGTCGCGCATTAATTACCTCTTTTCCAGATCTAATTTATTTAAATTGGGATAATGATGAACATAAACGAATTATTCAAAAACAACAATGGTTAGACGATGCATCTCTCGTTATTTTTGATGAATTGCATAAATATGCGCGTTGGAAGCAATGGATTAAGGGAATATATGATCTGAAGCAAGTACATCAACAATATTTAGTTACAGGATCAGCACGATTAGATGTATATAAAAGAGGCGGTGATTCCTTATTAGGGCGCTATCATTACTGGAGATTGCATCCATTTACATTGGATGAATTACCAAATAACATTAGTAAAGATGATGCATATCAAAGATTACTGACTATTGGTGGATTTCCTGAGCCATTTTTACAAAATGATGAACGTGAAGCAAAGCGTTGGCGTACTGAACGCTTTCAGCGTATTCTGCGTGAAGATGTAAGAGATTTAGAGCGTGTACAAGAATTGTCTTTATTAGATTTAATGGTAGATTCTTTGCGTGAACGTGTTGGTGGGATTATTACTTACTCGAATATTGCACATGATTTGCAAATATCTCCTCACACCGTGAAAAAATGGTTAGCATTAATTGAACGAATGTATATCGCATTTTCTATTGCGCCATATACTCAAAAAACCTTACGAACCATTCAGAAAGCTCCAAAAGTTTATTTTTACGATAATGCTGACTGCATAGATAATCAATCTGTTCGTTTAGAAAATTTAGTCGCCACACATTTATTAAAACGTTTACAATTTAGTGAAGATTATTTTGGTGAACGTTGTCAATTGTATTATATTCGTGATAGAGATGGGCGTGAAGTCGATTTTGTTACAGTAATAGATAAAAAAATTGTTGATTTAATTGAAGTTAAATTATCAGATGATGAGCCAACGACCGCATTAAAATATTATCAAAACAAATTAAAACCTAAGAACACGGTGCAAATTGTAGGTAATTTACGGAGATCTTTTGATGTGAAAGGTATTCGAGTTACCAATCCTATTGATTATTTTCAACAACCGCCTTGGGAAAAAGCTTGAAGAATTTTTAAATTTATTCCTTCGCTTATGGCTAATAATATTGATCTCAGTTATTGGAAAGATGATATTGGATATTTAGATTATTGGGGTTTGATAGGTTTGATTTTAATATTTTCATAATAGGTATGATAATACCCATAATGGGTATTACTTTCAATTTTTAATTATACATAAAAGTAAGCGCTATCTTAATTTTTATTTACAAAACTCGTCGAATTGAGGTTAAAACGATGCGAATCTTTTTTTCTAGATTCTATAATAGCTGATTCTATGTCTGTTTCTTTAAGTCCAAGATCATATGTGCGTCTAAAAACTCTTGTAAATTAGTTCCGTTTTGAATAGACATCTTTCCAAACCCGCTGCAGAGAGCAAATTGCAAGGAGGCTCGGAGCGCAGAACCGGAGTATACACGCAAGTATATGAGGATTCGAGCACCGAATCGACGAAGCAATTTGCCTCTGCAGTAGGGTTTGGAAAGATGTCTAATATGTGAACCAGTGTGTTTATGAAAGCTAGCCCTTACAGGTAACCACTTTGTGTGTTATATCTTCATGCGTTGAAGCATGGTTCGAAATAAAGAAATAGGTGCCTACAACATGAGTGAATGTGGGTTGTTTTTTGGAATTTAATTTTTATTCAAAGTGGAGTTACGTTTTTTATAAAAGTTTCGATCACAGGTTTTTTTTGTCCGGTATGAAGAGCTTGTTTATAATTATGTTGCGAGTTAAGAAATATTATTTTACACTAATTTTCGGAATTATGTCTTAAATAGCCAACTTTGACATGGAGAGAAAAATGGTTGATACAATCAAATTAGCAAATATTCAAAAAAACACATCAAAAACAAAAAAAAGTAAGAGAATGACATGGACTTACACAAAAAAAGTAACTTCATTTAAATAATTGACTTCACAGGATTACATAAGTGTAAGAATTGGTGTTTATGATTCTTGCATGTTATTCGTAGGATGGATTGAATTATGTTTAAAATAGAGTTAGATTTTCAGAAAAAAATCGAACCTTATCAATTCGAGCCATGTATTGCAGATATCGAGCGTTCAGTTGAACCATTATTTACTAACGATCCTGCGATTGATGAGCTCAATCTAGATAGGGTTATTGTAAAATCAATGGACTCATATTCTGGCTATGGCTGGGATGCTGATACAGCTTTTCAATTAGCGAACTTGTATCGTGCCTTTTTGTTTTTGTGTAAAACGTATCCTACTGAAGTTATTGTACCTATCAAAGAAATTGATGAATTTTGGCATATGCATATTCTTGATACGCGTAACTATATAGCCGACTGCTATACAGTATTTGGGTACTACTTGCATCATTTTCCTTATGTGGGCCTGAATAACTCCAGTATTAGCATGGAAAATGAAGACATTTTTAAAATGAAAACTCTAGAGTTGGTAGAGAAACATTTTCCTCAACTTTTACCGGATAAGTAAGAGTCTATGCTTGAGTGTGTCTCATTTATTTTTTCTAAGAAAAAGTTGAAATAATTTTGCAAAAAAGAGGGTTTTTTTCAATGTTTTTATTGGCATCAATTTTTTTGGGGACACTGGCCGGAGGAATTTTTTGGACCGGATTTCCTATGTTTTTTCAAACTTCACAAAAAACAAGCATGTCACTTGCTTCGATTTATGTATTAGCTACAGCAGGCTCTTTGATTTTCAGTTTAGTAGGTGGTTATATGTCGGATAGAATGGATTTTCGGAAAATCACGATTCTCAGTAATATTATAAGTTTTTGTATCATCTCCCTTGTTTTATTGCTTGTAACGCCAGAATATCAAGTGATCTCTAGCTTTTTTACTCTTTTGCTTCTGCCTGTACTTTATTTCAATTTTGCGCTTGGTGAGACATCCGAGTCTGTTTGGGTTCTAAAGTTGGCTAATCAAGAAAATTTACGCAATAAATTCTTTGACCGTGTTATTTTATCCTTTACAGCAAAACTCATAGGCTTTTTCCTTGGACCTATCTTATTCATTCAACTTCATCACAATGCGTTAATTATCTGTTTGATTCTATTTTTTTTAGCATCAGGAATACAAATTACTTCAGTTTTAACCGATAAAAAATTTTCAAAAATGATTAAAATAGAATCAGAGTATCAAGTAAAATTTTCATTAAAGAATTTAATTCAATTAGTAAAGAATCCGTATTTATTAACTACTGCGATACTAACAGGCGTGCTATCGGTCCCTTTTAATATTATGGTGGTAAATTATTTGGCCAAGTTTGGAGAGCTTTCAATTATTTCTATTTTTTGGAGTATCGGAGGGGTAGCGGCTATTTTGGGAATGTTTATTTTGAGAAAGATAAGCATTAAAAATCCAAACAAAATAGCATTACCTGTGTCATTAGGACTTGTTTTTTTTCTTACCCTATGTTTTTTAACAAAAAATACAGTTTTGGTCGTTTTAGCGGCTGCTTTTTATATATTTATTGGCACTTTTTTCACGACTCACGTTCGGCTTAAAATTCTTGAAAGCGCTGATTTTCAAACTCTTGGCTCTAGTTCAGGAGTGCTCAATTGCTTGATAGATACTGGAGTATTTGGGGGTATGCTTTTCATTGCTTCACCCTTGTTACAAAATTATATTATTTTTGTAACTATTTTTTCGTTGTTACTGTGTTTAAGATACTTATCATTTATAGGTGTAGTCAATTGTGTAAAGAAAAATTTTAAAAATGATCTTTGTGATGAATCATGAGTGCATTGACTTATATTAGTAGTATTCAGGATAATAGCTAAGCACCAATTAAAACTGCTTATAACAAAATAGCCGATGTATGGAATAAAGAACGTGAGTGGTATATTGAACAACCTGCGATTGATAAGATTTTTAGCAGACGATATTACTAAGAATCTTAATATGGTATTGGATGTAATCTTGCGTGTTTTACAAAAACGCAAATATTTAAAATAAGCGCGAGTTGACTTGGTAAGATTTTTTAATTGATATGGATCAAAAAAGATCTATAATTAGGTCATATATTTTTCAAGATCCTATTGATGGCGTTGACTTGAGCAGAATTTTACTCAGAGCAGTCGATCTTGATGCGGAACTTTATCCTTCGTTACAAATAGAATAAACTGAAGTTATAACAAAGAGAAAAATATCATGAAACCAGTTACGTTATATACATCTCGGTTAATACTACGTTACGCTGAAAATGACGATGATGAGCAACTGTTTTCGCATTATTATTCTAATGTTGATAGTGCTAAATATCTAACGAGAGAGCCGCACTGTGATATTAGCCAAACTAGCTTATTTTTAACGCAATGGTGCAAAATCCCATGGAACAGTGACTGCAATCAATTTGCTTGGGTGATTTCATTAATGGAAACAAAACAAGCAATAGGCGTATTTTTGGTTGAAATAGATGAATATAACGCTCAAATTCACTATGGCATTTCACCTTTTTTTGAGGGGCATGGGCTTATTACTGAAGCAGGAGAGGCGGTTGTAGCTTAGTTATCTGAACAAACACAACTGAAAAGAATTTGGACGGTTTGTGATATTGAACATGTCGCATCTATCAGAGTTTTAGAAAAATTAAAATTTAAAAGAGAGGGGGTGTTGCGTAAATGGCTTATACTGCCATCATTTAATTATCAAGCTCGGGATTGTTATTGTTATGGAACATTTATCAATTAACTTATATATGGCATGAGACGATTAGAGGTTATTTCTAAGGTTTTTAATACTTGCTGATATAGTTTTTCTAATAGCTCAGTTTTTCCAGTTTTATGATAGCGTTCTAAATATTTACATGCAGTAGCTGCCCGCTTAAGGCCAATTGATAAAAATCCACCTTTTAATTTGTGAGAAATATCAGCAACGGTCTGCCATTGACCTGCATCATGAGCTGCTTTTAAACGAGGTAGTTCTTGCGGAATGGTTTTCTTGATAGTATCTTTAACTAATTCCATTATTAATTTAGCATGATTTTCACCCAATATTTTTTTAGCATTATCAATATCAAATATTATTTCATGTTCTATTTCAAATAGCTCTGTATCACGCTCAGGTAAATCTAATTCCGCATTGCTAAACGCAGGTTTCTTTGTAGTATTAATCAATTGAGATTGCTGAGCATTTTTCAAAGGAAATTTACTAAATATTTCATCTATTATTTTTATGCTAATTGGTTTTATGATAACAGCATCAATACCCGCTGCAGTACATTCATCATGGTATTGTCTTTCTGCATGCGCAGTCAAGGCCACAATTGGAATTGGATTTTTATTATGTTGTTTTTCATAATCTCTTAGTTGTTGCGTAAATACAACGCCTGATATTCCAGGTAGACCAATATCAGTAATAATTAGATCAAAGTTTTGACTTTTAGCAAGCTCAAGCCCTGTTTCACCGTCATTGGCTGTAGTAGGATTACAATCTGCTTGTTTTATTAAAGTTTGTGCGATTGTGCGAGAAATATAATCATCTTCTATTATGAGTATTTCTGGCGCATTTGGCAGTGCAGAAGAAGCTAATTCTGTGTCAGATGTTAATATAGGAGGCTCTTCTGAACGCTCAATTAAAGACGTGTGAATAATGTTTTGTGCTTGGGTATTTTCTTTTGAAATTTTAAGAATTAAAGAAAAAGAGAATTTAGAACCTTTACCAAGCTCACTTTCAACATTAACTTTTCCACCTAATAATTCAGTATAAGTTTTAACAATATGTAATCCAACCCCATGCCCTTGACCCAGCTATTAGCTTTAATATCAGGATCGGTAACTTTACGCTCAACAATACTACCTAATCCTACAACTCCAGATAATGGGGTTCGTATATCATGGCTCATGTTTGCTATAAACTCTGTTTTGGCAACACTTGCTGATTCAGCCTTATGTTTGGCTAGTTTCAATTCTTCTTCAGCTATAACAGTTTCTGTGATATCTATTGATGTTCCCATCATACCGACAACATTACCAAAATCGTCAAAAATAGGAATTTTAGTTGTTTGATAATATGATGATTCTCCTCTATTATTTATTCCCTCTTCTCTAAGATTTAAGGTTTTCCCCGTTTTCATTACATATTGATCATTTTTTTCTAAAGTTAAAAGTTGCTTTTTACTAAGAACATGTCCAAATAGTTCTTTATCAGATTTACCAATAATTTTTGACATATCCATTTCACCAATGATACGTAAGAATGAATCATTAGCACCTTGATACCTTCCTTTTTTATCTTTCCAGTACAAATTTCCAGCTGATTTTTTTAGTATAAAATTAATATCCATCAATACCGCAAATGCTGTAAATTTAATTAAATTATAGATTGCTTGAGACAATTGAGCAAAATATATGTTACAATATGCGTTATTTTAGCTCGGAGAAACAAATGACTTTTGTTGCAAGTCTGAAAACCCAAATATCCAATGATGAATCTATAGTTTTGCCAATTAGTATGCATCAGCCTTTAGAGAGAGGTGATAGGTTGGCTTCAATATTAAGTTACTTAAAAACTTATGGCCTACAAGCAAACACAACCATTTTAATCTGTGATTACTTAAATAGGCATAATAATTTATCCGATGAAACGGCTTTAGCTCTTGGAGATGAATTTATTGATTCACACAAAGATTTATTGCATGATTTTAAAATTGTACGTTGGAAAGACTATATGGATTATAAAGGAGAGGAATTTATAGAGTCATTGAAAACAATTTATTCAACAAGTCAAATAAATAGTAGATTTTATGAAAAAATGAAAAAAACATGGGAAAAATGTTTATCAGCTAACTATAGTCTTGAAGCATCAATCAAATATCAGCAAGAAGAATATGCTATTGTTGCCTGTATGGATGAATTTTCGCATCTTATTTACCCAAAACGTATAACAAATGGAATGTCGTATTTATACGGAAATTTTAATTGTAAAATGCCAATTTATCATCATATAAAAATATCTGAGATTAAAAACGAGTCGAAACTTTCTTATATAGAAAAAAATATTCATCAAGAAAAAAATAGACAACGCATGCACATCGCATTTCGCTCCATAATAGAACATGTAGAGAGTCTTTTAAGCTCAAATGAAATGTCCGAAAATGCAAAAAAAATGTTTATCGAAGAGATGGAAAATATATTAATAGTTAATAGTAATTTAATTTCAGCAAATTCAAATAAGACAGAATTAGTAGTTTGACGTTTTTTGATAAATAGCACTCAGAATCTGATGTTTTATAATAATCTGGAGACTTTAGTTATGGGGTTTACTCATCAAAATCCTTTAAAAAGATCAAGAAATTAAAAAAAAACCAAATGAAAGAGCATGCTACTAAAGCCGCTATAAAATCATT
>CAZADN010000101.1:0-7438 GCA_964483895.1 uncultured Legionellaceae bacterium | reverse complement strand
TACATAATCCAACATGGATGCTAAAAGAAAATCTCTTAGAAGAATATTATGATGGTGAACAAAAAATACTTACTGTAAATTTTGATTCTGAAAACCTACAAATAAATATTTTTACCGAAAATCAAATAAATTTATTTTTTGATATTGAGGTTAACACTTTATCAATTAACTCATCATGCCCTATTTGCATTGATGGAAAAATCAAAATTAATAACCTATTAAATGTTAAAGCTAAATCCTTATGCTTCTTAGATGAGGTGACTTCTGATGCCGATATAGTATTATCCGCCCAACAAGGCATAGGATTGTTTTCTAAAATAAAAGCCAAAAGTTTAACTATTCAAACAGGGTATTTATATTTTGCAGCCATTGCTGATATTGAAAGATGTGATATAACATCACAAGCCTTACAACAAATTACAACCTCTAAAATCAACACAAATATATTGCGTTTAGCGTCTATACAAAGCGAGATATTAGGAAATATTACAATAAATGATGCCTGCTTTATTGCGGTCAGTAATTTATTAATAGGTGATGGAAATCTTCCAGTAATTTTTAATATTCCAAATAATCACTATATTCATTCAATTAACATTTTGTTAAATAAAAAGTCTTCTCTATTTATTAATGATTCTTTAAAGCAAAATTCCACTAACGATAAACAAGAAAAGAAAATTATTGTCGATGAAACATTATTTATAGATAAATCATCAATGCTTAAATGTAATAACTCACAAGTATACATTGACACTATTCAAAATAAAGGCGAACTGAGTTTTAATTTATGTACCGTTCTCGTTAATTTTATATTAATTCAAAAAAACAAATTGTCATTGTCAAATACCAGGTTAAGTGGCAAAAAAATAAACCTTTTTTCCGGTTATCTTAATATTGAAAATCATTGTCAAATTAAATTAGATGATTCATTTCTTGCTGATAAAAAAACCAATTTAACATTAAACAAAAGTAAAATATATGTAGCAAATAAAATATCTATATTTGGGCATGCTGACATAATTAAATCCGAAATTTTAACTGCAAGCTTTGTATCTTATGAGCACATTAATATAAAAAAAACCAAAATTGAATCATTAAATGTTTTTGAGCTACAAGGATATATATTTCTCAATAAATCATCGATTAAATCACAAATCACTAGATTTGCCGGCACATTAGATATAAATGATACTCATATTACTGTAAAAAACATAGATTATGAATCTCAAAATGGATTAATGCATAATAATTTTGTCAGAGCGGATGTGATATCTCTTGATGGTGGTATAAAAGAAAACAGCTTGCAATTTAATGAAAGTAGATTGGCTTTTAAATTCTTAATAATTAAACATAGGGTTGATATTCAAAGCTCTTCTCTTATCGGCGTTAATGATAGCAACATATGCCATGACATTGAAGGCAGCATTTTTTTAAAAAAATCGCAATTTATTACAGAAAGTGGATTAAATTCTTTAATAGGCAGTCATATTGAACTGTGTGAGCATAGTAAAGTTTTATCAAGTATTATTAATTCCAAAGGTAATATAAACATTAAAGAATCCGCAATATATTGTGACTCGTTTATACAAGAAGGTGCTGCAATAAACTCTTTTTTCAGTGATGTAATTACTAAACAAAATTTTGTATCTGAAACATCCTCTATGACTTTTAGTGATGGTAGTCAATTATTTGCCAGTAACATTAAATTTGGCAATAATTCTAATATGCATTTAAAAAAAGATAGTATTTTAGGAATCAAAGAACAGGCATTAATTGATTCATCAGCACATCTTACAAGCGAAAACTCAACTATTAGCGCAGGCAAATTTATTATTTTAGGACAGGCAGAATTGCTTGGAAGTTTATTGTCGGCCGAAGATATATTAATATACAATCAATTTACTGCTGAAGAACTGTCTGTGGTAAGTGCTAACAACAATATATCCTTTGCTGAAGACTCGGACTCAAAAGTAACATCCAGCATTATCAAAAGTAACAATATTGATACATTCGGTAAGTTGGAAATTCATGATGGTAATTTTCAAGCTGATGAACAACTAGCGCTATGGTCGACATCAAATACTAATATACAAGGCCAAACGTCGCTTACTTCCAAAGATTTAATCACAAGAGGCGCTTTAGTAACCAAGAAAAATCCTGTAGATAAGACCAAAGAGCCTCATGCTAAGATAAATATACAAGCAAAAAAATCAATACATATTTCACCTATTGCAACAATTACTGGAGATGAGTCTTTAATTGTTAACGCAGATGAAATAGTGCAGTTAGGAAAAATCGAATTAGAAGCAGATTTATGCTCAAAAGGCTTGGAATTTTATAATCTTGGAAGTGTTAAAGCTAAATCTATATTTTTAGGTTTTGATAATTTAGTTATTAATCATGGAATATTTTCTGCTAACAGCATGACTGTCCATAGCAGTCTTATGAATATATTTGGACAAGTTTATGCACGCGAGTCTTTAACTTGTTCTGGCATCGCTGGATTAAATATATTAGGAGTTATATCAGCTAATAATTATGTAAACAATAGCTTTATTTCTTTAAATGCCGGAATAATTGCGCCAAATTTATATGCAAGCCCTAAATATATTTTTTCTATATCTAATTTAGCCTCAGCAGCTAAAATCGTGGCTATATCTTGTTTGCCAGCTCATGCTTATACTATTAATTTGATTAGTATGATTCCAGGTTTATTTAGCACTGTTACAAATTTATCACAATTATATAATAAACTTGACTGGCAAACTATAAAATCGATGCGCAGACATGAATACATTCCTATACTTTGTCAATTAAAAAATGCGGCTATGTTTGGATATGGGGCTTTTACAGTTGGAAATACATTTGCAAATGACTTTTCTGCTATCAATGATAATTTTACTAAGCTAGTAGAGCAACCACATGATTGGGCAAATGATTGGCAAAACTCTCTACAATCAACAGACTGGCTACAAATGGGATTGCGCACATTTGGCGCATTGGCTGGAAGTTATTCTGATACTAGTTTATTACATATAAATCTAGGCGCAAGTGTTGCTGCTAACAGTAATAACACAAATTTAGAACATTTAAACTTAGGCTTTGAACATTCGCTATTTTCTCATAGTGTTAATACATATTCACTTTATAATAAAGGATGCTCATCTGGCTTAGAGTCTTCTTTCTCCGCAACCAATGTAAAAAACTCTGGGACATTAACTGGAATGCAGGGGTTTAGACTTAATGCAAATAAAGTTACAAATGAAGAGGATGGTGTAATTACAGGAAATAAAGCTAAAGTTTCAATTGATGAATTGCATCAAAATGGGACAATTGAAATAATTGATGGGCAAGTAGAAATAGACCACTGGATTGATTCAGTAAACTCCAAAACAAATTTAACTAATATTGCATTATCTGGCAGCACAATTGAGCAGCATGGTGAGCATAATCTCAAAAATGTATATATTACAGAATCGGACAGAATTACATCTGGAGTAGAATCCAAAAGTAATTTAGATAATGTAATGATTGAATCTAAAGATTTCGTAGAATCTGGAACAGTGAACTATCAACACTCCGTTGTTATTAAATCTAAAAATACTAAATTTTCTAATACTTCAATAATAAATGGTCAAAAAACAGATGATGAAGAGTTGTTTATTACCAAAACAAATACTAGTGATTCTACAAAAAATACTATTACAGAGGAATCTAATAACACTGAAGAAAGCCCTTCTCCAGCTGAGCCAGAGAAAGAGTTTAATCCGCAACATACGCTTTTTATTTTATCTGAAAAAGTAGAGTTACAAGGAAAATTAACCGGTGGTGATTATACACAAATCCGAGGCAATACAAAGGAAGAGTCCAATGAAATTATTGCGTGTGATGAATTAATTATTAGTGAAAATGCAAGTATTGATTTAAAATATGGCTCTATTGATACTAAAAAATCTAATATTTCTGGTAAAGCAAAATTAAATAGTTTTAGTGTAAATAGTGGCGAAACATCAATCGGATCAAATGCACAATATAAATTAGTGCACTCATCTTTTACTGGACAAACACTCAAGTCTGAAGGTCTAATTGAATTGGAAGATAGTTATATGAATGTTGACAAAGTTCATTTAACTCTACAAGCTGAAGAAACATTGATTAGTAGTGCTATTTCGTCTCAAGAATTACAAGACGAAAGCATTATGCGATATCAAGGCCAATCTGGAATAATTTCAGACTCTTATATTCATACGGGACATATCCAAAAACTTACAATACCTGAAGATGATAAAGCCGAAAATTTATTTTATGTTCAGGCAAAAAGCGCAAAACTTGATGGTTCTGGTGATTTAGATAATGCTTTTTATAATATTGAGAATTTACCTAACGGGACTGAATTTGTAGCTGGTACAGGTAAATATAGCTTATATATGACGAGTGAAAGTCTTTCTTATTCAACCAAAGATGAATTTGATTTTTCAGAGACCATGCAAAGAGATTGTGATTTACAAATACAAGCATCACGTATTGCATTTAATAAAGATTATTCTAATCAACATGACTTAAGATTAATTTCAACAGAAGGCGATATTTCTATAACAGGTAACATTCATACTAAGAATTTATATGCGAAATCCGCTGCGAAGATTATACACAATAGTTCTGTAGATGCGTCTTCAATAGTAAGCTTTGAAGCGGAAGGTGGATATTATAATTATGGAGGCATATTATCTGGAGATATTGTCGCAGTTAAAGCAGCTGAAATAATAAACTTAACAAGGGGTTCGGTTGCAAATTCATGGCATACGAGTATGTCTACTGGTAATGCAGGAGTCATTAGCGCAAAAAGCAACCTCTTTTTAGAATCGACAAAAATAAATATAGAAAATTACGGAGGTATTATAAGGGCTGGAGAATATGCACAGTTACTAGCAGCTCATGATGTTGTAAACATATGTAATGAGCGAACATATCAAGGTCAATATGATGTTATTAAAGAGTTTGATGGAGGGTTAATTTCTGGCGGCAATGGTTCTGAAACTGAAGGTATAGGACTTTATGTAAAGGCCGAAGGTTCTGTAATTTCAGATGCCTCTGATTTTATTAGTAACGGTGCTAACTATATAGAAGGTGTTAAAGGTGTAAGCTTTAATGCCAGACAACACACTTATATATCTAAAGATATAATTCAAAAAAGTAAGCATGGAAGAAAAAAAAATCACATTATCGAAACATCTACAAATACCAGAGGAAGTATTGTACATTCAAATTCTGGACGTAATATTATTAAATCTGGAGAAGGAGAAATTACCTCTATTGCAACTAGATTTTCATCCCCTGGTGGAACTGATATTTATGCTAAAGGTAACGTTAAACTATTTAGTATCAAAAACCAAAATAATCATTATGAGTCTCGAAGCAACTTTTGGGGATTAAAAAAATCTGAACGTGATTATAACTATCAAAACTCTACCCCTACCCTATTTGTAGATAATGGCACAACTCGCATTAGTTCAGAAGAAGGTAATGTTGATGCTAGAGGGGCATACTTTATAGGAGATGGAGATTTATATATACATGCTAAAGGACGTATTAAATTTGGTTTAGATATTTTAAATAATTCTATTATTGAAAAAAAACGTACTTTTGATATATCTGTCCCAGGTTTAAATGCATGGAACACATATAAACAAGGAGGTAGCGTATGGGATATTATGACTGCTGAAGATGCCACTCTTTCTAAGTTAAGCACATTATCTAATAGCAATAATTCTGCTGAATTATTAGCTAGCTCTGTAAATTTAGGAATTGATTTAACGAATACAAGTAATAGTTTGATGCGCGGTCTTGCACAAGGTACCCTATCTAATGAACTACTAGCACGTTATGGATTAGGAGGAGCTGATGGTTTTTCACCATTAGTAACATTATCTATGACAGAAACCAAAACAAAAACTAATTTTCAAACTTTATCCGAAGGAGGAGTAAACAGAGGTGGCAATGTCAAACTTGAGGCTGGTGAAGGCATTGATTTAGAAAATGGTGTTAAAATCCATGCTACAGGAAATCTTGAGATTGACTCACCTGAAATTATTGCACATGCAGCCGCATTAAATTCTAATTTAACTAAGAGTATAGTAAGCGAAAACATTGGCGTATCGATGGGTCATCTTCAATCAGTTGGTGCTTCTTACTCAAAAACCAAAACTGACTCAACTAACTATATTAATGCCGAGCTTTCAGCAGATAACAATGTATTTTTACATAATCAAGATGCAGCGATTAAATATATAGAGCTTGATGGCGCTAATATTATTGCTGGAAGTCTTGATGCTAAAGTTGACCAGTTAGTCATTACAGATAAACAAGATATAAGTAACACGCAAACTAAATCATATAGTTTAAGCACAAATGGTCAATTTAGTATTTTTAATGGCAAAGGTCATGATAAAACCACTCAAAAACAAAGTGGCATACATGTAGCTCAAGGTATAAACACAGATGGACATAGCGTACAAGTTAATGAAACTTATATGGAAGGTGGACAAATTACAACCGAAGGCAAAAATCATTTTCAAGCAAATAAATTAGTAAGTGTATCTATTCATGATGAACAACAATATCGAGGTATTGGTGTTGCTGGCAACATAACTGATCTTACACGCGTTGTGAATGGAACTGCAACCAATATAACTGGTGAACAAACTATTGCAACAGCTGGCGTAATGTTTGATAAAATAGATTATGCAGCCACACAAAAATCCGTTATTTATGGTGAGCAAGGTACAATTTTAGACATAACGATTTTAGATGGAGAAATTCATACTAGTAGTTTAGACGGTAAAACCGTTCAAAAAGACGAAGAAATACATCTTGAGTTGGATGTTCCTATCACAAATAAAGATTATTTAGATACCTATGTTGGAAATGTTAAAGATGGTAAAGAAAAAGCAATATCTCTATTTAGTCCTGCAAAAATTCCGCATGAACCAATAGATTTTAGACGACCTGAAGAAATTAAACCTACCGAAGAAGACTCAGAAGATAATGATAAATCTAATGATGGCAGTGAATTAAAAGATGACAAAGAGCAACAAAGTATAGAAAAAATTGATTCTGACCAACCTCTCGATATATATCAGGAGATTTTAGGTGAAACTTTTAAAGATTTACAAGTTATACCGCCAATCGAAACAGAAAATTTAGATAATGCTATTTCAAAAGCACAATTAGAACAAGCTACCTTCGGCAAAATATCACCTAAAACTGAGAGTAATTTAAAAGAAATGATAACTGCTGCTGTTATCAAAACACTTAAAGCAGGTTCAGATGTAAAATTAGAAAAATTAATTGAAAAACTTGGTCCTGAATATGAAAAAAAATTAATAAAACTACTATCTGATCCAGACACTCTAGCCAATGCTGGCGTTAAGCTATATAT
>CAZADN010000100.1:1600-7482 GCA_964483895.1 uncultured Legionellaceae bacterium | reverse complement strand
AATATTAATAAAATATATGCGTTTTAAAAAGGTGGCGATACCTCAGCCTGTACGTGCCAGACTTTAATATTTATCTAAATATTACTGGGAATTTAGCATACTTACAAGTTATACTCACTTGATGTTTAAATTTATTAGGACTAGGCCAAACCCACCATTATGCAAAAAATGTTACACACAAAAGAACAATTATTAGAAGCTTTACATAATAAAGCACTAGTTATCACCCCTAATAATCGTTTAAGCAAACAATTATTAAAACACTACGCTGATAAATATATATATAAAGATTCATCAATAGCCAAACCAATCTGTTTGCCGTATCAAAGTTTTTTACAATATTTATACAAAGAACTGCAACATCAAAATCCTTATATCAACCATCCAATTCTCTTAACTTCAGCAGAAGAGAGTTATCTATGGAAAAAACTATTACAAGAATCCAATCTACCTAACAGCAATTATAATCTTTTAAAACAACTCCAAGAAGCATGGAATAGATGTAGGTTATGGCAAGTAGATATTAATCATGATAATTTTTCAGAAACCTGGCAGGGGGAAATATCTCAAAATTTGCAAAAACAATGTCAAGAATATTTAACAAAAAGCAATACTATAACTCAAGCCAATTTAATCAACTATATAATAAAATATCCAACATTTAATTATAAAAAGATAGTTTGGGCGTGCTTTGATGACTATACTCCTGCGCAAATAATTTTGCAAAATCATCTCGAAAATCACAAGAATGAAATCTGCCACTATGATTTACAAGATTGCAGAGCAAGTTCTTTAAAGTATCAAGCAAAAGATCTCGATGATGAGTATAAAACCATGCTTACTTGGCTTAGAAAACGCTTAGAATCTAACGATAATAACATTGCAATTGTAATGCCAAATATTGAAACTCATGGGAATTATGTAGCAACCTTGATTAAAAAATCATTGCCGGATGAGCCTATAAACATCTCTCTTGGACAAAAACTTACTGAACACATGTTAATAGCCCACGCCCTACTATTCATTGGTCTTGAAGAAAATATTAACAATTGTGACGCCCGCTTAATACTAAATTCACCTTATATCAACGGCAGTCAAACTGAGTTTATTAAACGCGCAGAACTTATGCAAAATTTAAAAATTCTTAAACAGCACACATTAAAAATTAAAGATTTGGCCACAGAGTGCAGTACGGCCGCGCCAAAACTTGCGAGTATTTTAACAAATCTTGACTCATACCCAATTAAAGCTCGCCCAAGCATTTGGGCTAATATATTTCAACGAAGATTACAATTATTAGGATTTCCAGGAGAATATAGTTTATCTTCCGAAGCATATCAATGCTTAAATCGCCTCCAAAATTTATTTTCTGAGTTTATTAAGCTTGCACTAATTTCAGAAATCATGTCAAAATCAGAAGCATTAGACGCGTTACATTTTCTTGCGAATGCGAGTATATTTCAACCAAAACAAAACCCTAGTAAAATTTCAATTTTAGGCTTACTAGAAGCTTCTGGTTGTACATTTGATAGTATTTGGGTCATGAATTTAACTGACAAATGTTTGCCTGGTGGTACTAATTTCTCAGCCTTTATCCCAATTGCCATGCAAAAATCTTTAAAAATGCCACATTCTTCACATGAACGCGAATTAAAATATGCAAAGCAACAATTAATAAGATTACAAAGCTCTTGTAAAAATATTGTCTTTAGTTACTCAAGCTTTATAGATGATATCCCGATGCTGCCTTCGCCATTATTATTAAATATTCAAGAAATGCCGAAATCTACCTCTATTTCTGCGCTCCAACAAACAAAACTCATTTCATACATGCAAAACTACGTGATACCTACACATAATATCCAAGACTTACATGGTGGTACTTCGCTTCTAGCTAATCAAGCAAAATGTCCATTTATGGCATTTGCTAAAAATAGACTTTTTGCAGTTCCAGCAAGTTCGGTAGATGATTGGCCAAATAATTTAGAACGCGGGCAAATTCTGCATAAAATTCTTGAAGAGTTTTGGAACCAGGTTAATACTCAGCAAAAATTAGCTACTCTTAAGAATGATGAGATAGATTATTTAATCAATAATATAAGTCAAAAAATAATAAGCTCAAATCAACCTCCTATCGAAAATGCGCTTAACACCTTAATTAAACAAGGTGAAATTAGTAGATATAATCACCTTGTAAAATCCGCTCTAAAATGGGAATTATCTAGGTCAAATTTTGCGGTTGTTGCAACAGAGAAAAGCTATATCTTCAATCTAGATGGAGTAAACTTTAAAATACGTATTGATAGGCTTGATACAGAAAATCAAGCAAAAATCATTATTGATTATAAAAGCAGCATGCCAAGTAGAAAACCATGGGACGAGGACAGGCCTCTAGAACCACAATTACTATTGTATGCTTTACTTGATGATACAGTAAATTGCATCTTATACTTAGAACTTAAAAATGGGCATGTTGAAGCCAGCGGTATTAGTGCATTAACGCAAGATATTCCTGGAGTTAAACTAATTGCAAAAGATGATTGGCAAAACTTTAAAAAAACTTGGCATCAACAATTAACGTCGTTATTACAAGAGTTTAACCATGGTGAATGCACGCCAAATCCAACAAAAACAACAATCTGCCAAACCTGCGATTTACAAAGTTTATGTAGGATAAATTAGGGTGTGTGTTATATTCCAATTGCTGGATTATGCATGTCTGCTGCTGCGCCTATTGGTGGCGCAGCAGCTTCTTCTTTAGTTAAATCTTTTAATTGCTCTTTTAAATTTAATAATTCTTTGTTAGCTTCTTTCACCTTAGGATTTTTACTTGCGGCATTGATTGTTACGCCAAGATTATAAGCCGCAGATAATGAAGTTATAGATAAAACAATATACGCCATGACTCCAGCGCCAGCGACTATATTAACTCCTGGAATAAAAGCCACAGCCACCATAAAGCCTGCAAACACAATCGCCATACCCAAATTTTTAAGTACATCACTATATGCTCCCATAGCAACGCTTTCAGCTAACACTGGAACATACATTGTGCTAACAAAACTTACAACCCCAAAAAAAACCATATTAAATCCTGGTGCTAATAATAGCAACATTATTAATCCAGCATAGATAGCGGTCATTCCAAGCTTTTTCCACGCATCGCGTGTAGTTGCGACTTCATCAATTATTATAGATTCGATTTCCTCATTAACAGTATGCATTTTAAACTTATCTTTATCTGTATCTTGCACACGTAAAGAAATATACTTATACACTTCTTCAGAATCTAGCGTATATGAGCCATCAGATTCTTTATTTTTTTGATTTAAAATATTAGCTAACTTATCTGGATCAAACTTAATTGATAAAGGTTTAGCCAACTTGGATTTGTGAATATTATTACATGCATCTACATAAGCAATATCTCCTGTCTCAGGATCAAAATAAAATCTTGGGTTAAACTGGCCGGAACTTTTCATATCACGCTCTGATGGTATTAAACCTTCATAAATCTTATATGAGCTTCGTAGATACTCCTGATAAGACTCGTCATCATGATTAACAATACAATTCCTTAAGTTATCCAAAATAAGTTTACATTTATTTATAGGGATAATACTTTCAGAGGTAGTATAACTATTTGGTAAGATTGAAATTTTGTTGATAGTCTCCAAAAGACTTTGGTACTTGCTTTTCTTATAAAGAGACAACGGCGATTGAGGGTCATCTAATAACTCTTTAAGCACTTGAACTTTTGTTTTTATATCTTTTATTGCTATATACCTATTTTGTACAGTAGATGGCGGTACATACCCTGTTGCATTTACTATAAAATCAATTAAATCATCATCTATCTCTGGTTTCTTTACAGACAAGTCCCGTTTGCTTTCGCCATATTTAGCACATAACGATTCAACTTTAGAAGTTGGTTTATAGTCTTTTACTAAACTCCCACAACGCAGAATATAAACTAAGTCTTGCCCAAGAGAACCGAGCACATCGTCTGTTATAGGTACTTTAATTGGAATAGGCACTGATTTAGTGGTATCTACATAATATAACCCTTGCATACGTCCATTGAAGTGCAAAATAAATACACTATTCTCGTGGTTTGTTACTTTATCAATTAAAGATTTATTATCAAATGTTGGAACAGCTGGTCCGGTCCATATCTCTATGCCTATTTTATTATTAGGAGGGGCAAACCCATATGCATTTGCTTCAACATTGCAAAGATCTGTAACTGCCCTGTGATTATCTAATCTCTCATTAACTCCTCGAGAATAAATATTATATTCACGTTGTTCTTTTGCACGAGATTTATCTCCTTGCGACTTATGATTAGGTAATCTACTTGTAACGACCCCAAGCATAGATTTAAAATAATTAACTGTAGATCGCTCTGCAAAAGCTTCTGTTGCAAGCTGTAAGTTTTCATCTTCAGGAAATTTATCCCCTAACAACTTTTTAAAATTTGAAAAATTATTTGTCCGTATTGAGTCAGCAAGCTCTTTCAGTTGGTCACCCGTGAATGTGGTAATATCTATTTCCTGCACGTTTTTATTTGAGTTAATATATGATAATTTACCTTCATTGCCATCCTTAAAATACACAAAAGTATTAACTTTCGAACTTAAAGGATTTGCGTAAATCTGAAACTGTTCTTCACTATCTGCTTCATGCAGTTTTGGTTTAACTAAATCAGCTATTTGAGGCCTGCGAATTCCGTCATTATATTCTTTTACTTCGTCGCGAAATCTATCAAACAAAGTTGGATATTCTTGAATATCTGTATCTGTTATTACTCCATCAAGGTTACCTGCTTTAGCATTTAAATAACCAAGCAGCTGACTTGCGCAATGAATTTTTTCAACGGTTGTAAAATTTTTCAACCTATATCTAATTTGCAAGCCTTCAACAATTTTGTTTAATAAATCTTTCTGCTGTTTGTCATTAAGTATTTTAGATTTAATATCATCTAAATATTTATTTAAAAGATATTCATCAAGTGCTAGCTTAAATTCTCTTAAAGCTTCTTGTTTCTTATATTTTTTTACAAATTTACTGTAAGCTTTATAGATTTTATCTCTATCTTCATCAGTTAACAAATAATTTATCTGAAAAGGAATATCGTTTGCGAAGTTAAGCAAATTAGACAAGCCTATTTTATCTGCGGGCTTCAAGTCTGCGTATTTAATAGCAGGCGCTGCATTTGCAGTAAAAGCTTTCTCTAGTAAACCCTTAGCATCAAGCTTTTGTTCGCTTGCAATTATATCTGACTTTTTCTGCAATTCGAGGCCTCATTGCCAAATGAATATATGTAATTTAATTTTACTATAAATATATTTATTGGTCAATTGCTATTGGGTTAGCAAATTGTTCATTTAAATTCTATTTAATCCTAGAATTTACCTGCTGAATCTGTGCTTCAAGATCTTCTTTTATCTTTTTCATTTTATCTTGATTGCTAGTATTTACCTCTTTTATTTTAGACTCAAGCTCCTGTTGCATCTGACTCAACTGTCCTTGAATCTTTTTATTAAGGTCTTGAGTTTGTTTTTGTTGGTCTTCTTGCAAACGCTGTAACTGAGTTTGAATTTGACTATTTAACAACTGCACTTCTGATGATGCCGAATCTTCTGAAAAACTACTATGACTTACACTGTATAACATTGCTGCACATGTGATAAAAAATATTTGTTTTTTCATTCATCATTCCTTGAAAGTTGTTTATTTGCGGTTTTGTTATTTTTTTTCTTAAGATCTCTGCTCTGGCTTAAGATCTCCGCTCCCTCACGGTCGCGGCTCGGATTCGGGCTCCGATTCCGATTCCGATTCCGATTCCGATTCCGATTCCGATTCCGATTCCGATTCCGATT
>CAZADN010000100.1:0-1500 GCA_964483895.1 uncultured Legionellaceae bacterium | reverse complement strand
CTGGCTCTGATTCTGGCTTAGATTCAGCTTGGTTGTCGCGTGTCTGCGTACATTTTTCTTGCTGCTTCTAAATCTTCTTTTGTATTTATTTCTTGCCTTGGTCTTACCGATGCCTTATCTACTTTAATCCTATAACCATACCATAATACACGTAATTGTTCTAAAGATTCTACTTTTTCTAATGCACATGGAGGTAATTTAACAAAATCCAGAAGAAATTTAACTCTATATGCGTAAAGACCTATGTGTTTGAAGATATTTTCAGCTCTCTCAGACTGAGAGGCATGCGCAGGAATTGCTGCTCTTGAAAAATATAAAGCGTTATTTTGACAGTCTCTTACAACTTTAACTATATTCGCATCTAAAAATGCCGTGTAATCTTCAATTGGCCAGCATAAAGTTGACATAACCAAATCAGTTAAATCTAAACTATTAGCCACTTGTTTAATTAATGCAGGAGGAATAAACGGCTCATCGCCTTGCACATTAACAACAATTGCATTCGGCGCTAAACCTAATTTCGTACATGCCTCAGCAATTCTATCTGTCCCTGTTGGATGATGCGCAGAAGTCATAACAAAATTCGCACCGATTCTACTTACTTCATGCGCTATTTCATCACTATCAGTTGCAACTGTAATCGACGCTGGATTGGCAAGTTGTGCTTGCCTATAAGTCCTTTCAATCACACTCATACCGCCAACATCCAAAAGCAATTTACCAGGCAAACGCGTTGAACCAATGCGTGCTGGAATAACAATATGAAAATCTACACTCATAAGGCATCCTTTTCTTCTAAACTGATTACTCTTGCCTCATTTTCAAGCATAACTGGAATTTGGTCACGAATAGGAAAAGCTAACCTATCAAATAAACAAATTAACTCATCTTTTTTATATATAAGCTTCCCTCTACATAAAGGACAAACTAAAATATCTAATAATTTTTTATCCACTCACAACTCCATTAACTACATTATTACGCACGTACAAAGGCAAGGCTGCATCAGCAGTTACCGGCTCAATATATCCATCCTGCACTAATTTTATCATGTTATTCGCCGTTGGAAAAATATCTTTAACTTCAAAAATATTATCTCTAATATATTGCGGTAATTTATCTATGCAAGAATTAATATTAGGACCTGCAATAATAATTTTTCGCAGACTTGGCCTCAGTCCACCTACATGCGACACCAACTCCGAACCTGTTGGGCCTAGGCCCAACCTACATAGCGCTAATATCTGAATATTTTCCAAGCTTGCAACATTAGGCTGCCCTACTTCTAAATCACTAAAATATTGCCAATAATATTCTTGCATGCGAGCATCAAGTAAGGCCAAAATCGCTGTATTATCTACCAAATTTCCAGCACATGCACCATATGCAATTGCGTGTAAACTTGTAACTGGATATAGCGGCAGATTGTGCGCGTATGCCAAAGCTTTTGCAACACTGCAACTAACTCTAATCCCGGTAAAACTTCCTGGTCCACACCCA
>CAZADN010000099.1:0-7551 GCA_964483895.1 uncultured Legionellaceae bacterium | reverse complement strand
AGCGCTGGAATGACTCATAAAATCTTAACTATTTCTTATTTATTGTTATTAATTATAATGCAATCGAGCTGCTACAGACATCCTAATCTAAATGGTGAAACTATAGGCTCGCTTTCTGGTGCTGTTGGAGGTGGACTTTTGGTTGGCAGCCAGGCAGGTGGAAATTTGATTTTTATTGGCGCTGGGAGCATCGCTGGGAGCATTTTAGGTGGAGTTATAGGATCTGCTTTCGATGATATGAATAGAGAACACATTGCTGATCCTGCTTTATGGCCTATAGTTATGGATTGCTAT
Source organism: uncultured Legionellaceae bacterium (assembly GCA_964483895.1). Taxonomy (GTDB): domain Bacteria; phylum Pseudomonadota; class Gammaproteobacteria; order Legionellales; family Legionellaceae; genus 2-12-FULL-35-11. The sequence goes on along the minus strand of CAZADN010000099.1, from coordinate 7,257 downwards.
CAAACGCGTAGACCAACTCATATAGCGTCTTTTTGTCCCGGAATTGCCGTCCCACCTGATAATCCTCAGGTATACACTAACCCACCTTGGGTTAATTATCCCAGTAACTTTTAATAACTTTATGAGAAATAAGAATGGTTCACTCAATAAATGCCGACAATCAAAGCAGCTTGGTTAGTCTTGCAGAGCGAGAAGTTTTATTGCGCTCACAATCAGGTTTTGCTGATTTAAGTGTTAATGATACTGCAAAATTAGTTGGATTGATGAAAGAAATTCACTTTGAGAGTGGCGAAAAAATAGTGTGTGAAGGAGAACTAATCGATTCGGTTTACATTATAGTTTCAGGTACTTGCGAAGTAACTCATGAAGTGACAGTAAACAATAAATCGTGGGTGTCCTTGTTGTCAACGTTACATAATGGTGATGCCATTGGTTTAAAAGGAGGTCAATTTTTCTCTGATACTGGGGTACGCGCTGCAACAGTAACGGCTACGACACCGTGTCTTTTATTGAAAATTATATTGACGGATTTAAAAAATTTTCTTGATAATCGCCCCGAATTATTGGAGACACTGCAAGCTAAAAATACGTGGATGTTGCGCATGCAACTAATACGACAAGCCGCTCCATTCCTTAAATTAAATCCGTCACAGTTGGCAGGCCTAGCCAGTAATGTAAAGGAAATAACGGTTAGTCCTAACCAAATTATTTTTCAACAGGGAGATATATCGGATGCGTGTTATCTTCTCTGTGAGGGAAAAATAGAAATCAGTGGCAAAAAAGAAGAGGGTAACAAACATATTTTTACAGTCCTTGAGCCTTATAGTTTGCTCGGTGAGGTTGATAATTTTAAATTCGCCAAGCGCAATGCTACGGCTCGAGCCCTAACAACAGGTACTTTACTTGTGATTGATAAAGAAGTTCTTTCCGAACTTGCTTCAAACGAGGAAGATAACTCTGAAAAAGAAACCACTCTAATTCAGCGACACACTCGACCAAGGCGTCTTGATAACATCATTTATCAACATAGAACAACTTCTGATGGCCAAGATTTCACTGTAATAAAAAATCCGGCAAACGATAAATATTTGCAATTATCACAAGAAGGATGGTTTCTTTGGACTCAAATGGATGGAAATCATACAGTTGCTGAGCTTTCCTTACTTTTTTCTGAGAAATTTGGAAAATCGAACACTGGAGAAGTTAAATCAATTGTTCAGCGTTTAATTGAGAGTAACTTTGCTTCTATCGATTCTGATAACTCGGTAGAATCTGAAAGGGGTGAAAAAAAGCGTACCTCAATTGGCTCGTTAATCAATTTTACTTATTTTTTAAAAAAACCAGATAAAAAAATTGGTTTTTTATACAACCATTTTGGTTTTATTTTTTTTAATATTCCTAGTTGCATCATTCAAATTGCATTAATTATTAGTGGTTTTATCCTGTTTTATAATAATATTGCTCCGGTAGTTGATCATTTGAAAAGTTTTTTAAACCTGCCGTTTTTATTCGTGAAAGTGATTATCGTAAGCATGACATGCCAATTAATATCTACTCTCATTAAAGCATTTGCAATTAAACATTTTAATTATGAAATACCGCAATTCGGAATAATATGGAAAAAAATAGGTCCAATTGGTATTGTTGATACATCCGATATGTGGCTAAGTTCAAGCCGAACACAAGCTGCGGTGAGTCTTGCTGGTATCTTGGCGAATATTGTAATCGCATCGCTTTTTTCATTTTATGCATGGTATCTTAAAGATCTGGATTCTAGCGTTTTTTTCTGGTTATGCGCCTTATTCATTTATTTGCAGACATTACATTCCTTAAATCCATTGCTTGATTTAGAGGGTTATGAATTGCTTTATTCCATACTCAATCGCCCACAACTTCGTAAGACATCCATCAGATGGCTTTTCCGTAAAAACAGTTCATCCAAACCGCACAAGCAAGAGTGTATTTTTTGGTTGTATTCTTTGGGCTACTTATTTCTTAGTGTTTGCTTTACTATGCTCATTGTTGAAGAGCTATTGGTACACCAAAGCATATATGCGCACTTTAGAAGTCTTATAATAACGAGTGTTATTGTGGGTTTAATTAGTTTATTTTTTGTGGAAATACTACTGACAGCAAAAGCTCAATCTGAAGATAAGGAGTCTGTTAATTTTTAAATTTATGAGGATTCTTATTCTGATACTCTTATCAAGGAAGTTATATATATTCAATAAATTATTATCTTGACACCAATATATAATTCTAACAAGATTAGCTTCGTTTCATTTTTGGTCTAAATAATCTAGCCAGGAAAGCTAAGTTGAGAGGATAAAAAATCGAAAATTATTGGCTCCCTTTTTTTGAGGATGTAGCGTAGTAAAAAGGCAATAAATTTAAACTTGAAAAATGCAGTTGAATGGTGGGCACTCGTATTAGATTTAGCTGCTTTTTTAGGTTAAATTTCATGGTGTTGTTGGTTGGTGATAGTTTAGCAATTCAAAACCAAGCCAGCTTGTCGCAATTTTTAGGATATTTAATGCGATATAGGGAAAAATTAAAGATAGTTGGAAAGCGAGGGTCGGCAGATACCAATACTTTAAAAATGGTATTTATTCTTTTTTTAATGCTTCAGCGGTGTCTTTGGGCAGAAAAGCTACCGACAATGTCGTTAAAAGATACGGTTATGTTGTCATTGCGATTTAACCCTTTAGTTAAATCAGCCGAAGTACAACGCGTAGTAGACAAGTTTAATCTGGCAGTTGCGCGAAATCAGTTTGAATTTCAATATGCCTTAACAGGCGCAGCGAATCAAACCAATACAGTTTCTAATGGTGCTCCTTTAAATATTGTTGGGGTTTATAACGCAACGCCTACTATAACTCGTGAAACAGTTTATGGGACTCAGTACAGTCTTTCTATGCCAAATAATGTTACTTTTAATAAAACTACAGATATTCCATCAACTACTTATTATAATCCAGCATTAACTTTTCAAGTAACACAGCCCATCTTGCGTGGCTCTGGACGGGAAATCGTAGAATCTAATCTTGCTCAGGCATATAATACTGAATTGCAGTCTGAAATAACTTATAAAGGAACGTTAATGACAAGTATCACTCAGGTGATACTTGATTATTATACTTTGGTGTCAGCAAATAATTCATTGGTCGTTGCAAAAGAAGGACTAAAAGCGTCTCTAAAGACTGTAAAAGAAAATAAATTACGAATTAAACTAGGCTTCATGTCTCCCTCTGAAAACGTACAGGCACTATCGTTCGTAGCTTCGCAGCGACTACAGGTAACCTCAGCTGAAAACACTGTTTTACAGGCTAAATTTGCTTTATTACGTGACATTGGATTGGCACCAGATACTCCGATTAAAGTCGATAATGCAATTGATATTTCTAAGATAAATTATCCTAAAGGTGAAGAGGCAAAACGATTATTATTTGCAAACAACCCTAGTTATCTCTTTGCTGAATATTCATTAAGAAATTCAAAAATAAGCTTGTTACAAGCAGAGGATCAACAGCGATGGACATTAAATTTGGTGGGAACAGTTACACAGGGAAATGGGGTGGGAGGCAATGGTAATGATGGGCTTGATAGTCTTTATAATGGCAGAAATAGAAGTCGTAGTATCGGGTTACAACTTAACGTTCCTATAGATAATTTACCTGTTCAGCAGCAATTAGTAGCAGCTCGTGTTAATTATACCCAACAAGAATTAGCTCTAAGGAATATACGATTGGTTCTTGAAACCAATCTTTTAACTGCTTTGGAAAATCTTAAAGTTTTATATATGCAGGTTAAAATAGCCAAAGATGCGGAGCTTTTATCTTATCAATCCTATAAAGATGCTTTAACCAAGGTAGGATTTGGCCAATCCAGTATGTTCGAAGTAACTACCCTGCAATCAACGTATATTTCGAATAGAATAAATACTATCAATACAGAAATTTCTTATCTAAATGGAATTGTGCAATATCAAAACTTATTGGGTATCACATTGAATATATGGCATATTGAGTTAGGATACTAATTATAGTGTAAAGGAGGACAGGTGGTAAAACGAACGATACAACATTGGCTTTCTTATATCCCTATGATAATTATATTATTTGGATTGCTTTTAGTTAATCTACATACAACGGTGAAATCTTTTACAGTAGAGTCAAGAAAAAAAAACACTACTTTATACGTTTCAGGAGTAATTAGACCTTTGAGTCTCTATTCGGTGCTGAGTCCTGTGGATGGTATTGCAGTCAAAATTAATACGCCTTATAACCAGTGGGTAAAAAAAGGAGATGTTTTATACATAGTGGATTCACAAAAATTCGCAGATGATGTTCGCCAGACTCTGGAAGAGTTAACTAAATCGACAACTATGTATCAAAACACTCTTTTTCAATATAATGGTAATACCGAATTATTCAAGAGGGGGCTTATTTCTGAGGTTACTTATAAGGATAATGCCCAACAATTACAAAATACAAAGTTTGATTTATTGGAATTGAAAGCGCGAATGGAGAAATTGTTGCAACGAGTGGGGATGACCGCACCCGATTTTCAGAATATGACTGATGAACGGATTCAGGAAATATTAAAAAATCCAATACGATTGGTAAAAATAAAGGCACCTGAAGAAGGATTTTTACTGTTTCCCAGTAAAATTTTTAATAATCCTGAAACTGATACAGCTATAGTCCGAGGCTCGAATGTAAAAGAAGGCCAAACTGTCGCTCTTATCGGAAATATGACTGGTATTAATTTAGAAATTAATGTTGATGAAACGGAATTAAATAAATTTTATATTGGAGAACAAGCCACCATCAGTGGAACGGCTTTTCCGAACATTAAACTAAAGGGGACTATACAAAATATCAATCGTCAGGCTAATTCCTCCCAAGGTGATTCGGTTCCAACATACACTATGTCTGTAGTTGTTCCTCGATTAAATGAAAAGCAACGTAAAATATTAAGCGTGGGAATGAGTGCGGAAGTCGCTCTTACAACAATTAATCCCCCTGAAATTTGGATTCCTATAGACGCTATTATTGAAAGAAATGGCCAGTTTTTTGTAAAAAAAATTAATAATCAGGATGATATTAATGAGGTATCTGTGATGCCTGGAACAACGGATGAATCTTTAATTCAAATTCTTAAAGGTCTATCTTCAGGAGATCGAATTGTCATCTCTAATTAATTTACAAAATATTACCAAAAGTTATTATAGCGGAGAAAATAAAAATACAGTACTTCATGGAGTCAGTTTGACAATTCACTCTTCCGAATTAGTTGCTATTGTTGGTACCTCCGGATCGGGGAAATCATCTTTAATGAATATTATTGGTTTATTGGATAAACCTACTTCGGGAGATTATTTATTAAATGGCCAGAATACAGCAAACGTTTCCGTAAAAAATTTAGCCTTAATTCGCAATCAAATGATAGGCTTTATATTTCAGGCTTATTTCATGCTGCCTAAACTTACCATTTTACAAAATGTAGGACTACCTCTTACTTATAGAGAAATGAGCGATTCGTTACTCAATGAATACGCTCATAAATCATTACAACGGGTGGGGATAGATCATTTGTCTCACCGGTATCCTAATGAGCTATCGGGAGGGCAATTGCAGCGTGCCGCTATAGCAAGAGCTTTAGTTGGTAAGCCAAGTATTGTTTTGGCCGATGAACCTACAGGGGCTTTAGATTCGAAAGTAGGGCAGGAAATTATGGATTTATTTGTTAAGTTAAATACATTAGATAAAAACACTATAATTATCATTACTCATGATATAAAGATTGCTCAGCAATGCCCTCGCGTTATTCGGATACAGGATGGGTTATTAATAAACGACCAGGAAGGGTAATGAACGTTGTTTCCCACATAAAGACGGCCATTAATAATCTGATTTACTCGCCATTTCGTAGCTTTCTGACAATGCTTGGCTCCATGGTAGGTACAGCCTCGATTGTGGCATTGATATCATCTGGCAATCTTGCCACTCAAAAAGCAATGGAATTGTTTAAATCTCTTGGAACCGGGCAAATGGCGATTTCTTTTAATAAAAATGTAAAAGGAGGGCAATCGAAACCCGTGAATCCTGAATTATTAATAAATATGGAAAGGGCTATCCCTGCAATACAATTAATTGCTCCTTACGCCCTTAGCTATGAGCAGGTTGCTTATCGAGGAATTAATTTCAGTGCCAATTTGATTGGCTCAACCCCTGACTTGGCTAAAATTATTAAAATTAACATGAAGCAGGGACGTTTTTTTTCATTATTAGATAAAAACCAATCCTTTTGTGTCATCGGAAGTAAATTGGTAAAGCAATTAAAAACGATATCTCCTCTAGGTTCAAGAATTACCGTAGGAAAATCCATTTTTACTGTTATAGGTGTGATTGACACATGGCCTGAAAATGCTTTTTTTATGAGTGACGTGAACAATAGCATTATTGTACCTTTCAATTTAATGAGATTTATCAAAGGCTCTCTCCCTTCTTTAGGGAACACAATTATGGAGTTAAAGGAAAATGAAGATATAGATTCAGTAAAGGCTGCTATTAACAAGTACTTTTCGAAGTTTTTACCTGGATATGTGTTAACTATTCAAAGTGCAAAAGAACTGATTAAAAACATGGACGCTCAGCAACAAACATTGACTCTGCTTTTGGCTTTTATTGGTGGTGTTTCTTTATTTGTTGCTGGCATTGGGGTGATGAATATCATGTTGGCTTCAGTGTCTGAAAGACGCTATGAGATAGGTCTTCGTCTTGCCATTGGAGCTGAGCCTCTTGATATACAACTAATGTTTGTAATAGAGGCTGCAATTATAGGTATGGTCGGTGGTGGAATAGGTGTTCTTCTTGGGATAACGAGCACCTATTTTATAGCGGTTTACTCAGGATGGACGTTTGAACTATTCTTACTTCCCGCTGTTGTGGGTTTTAGTTTTTCAGTATTAATAAGCATGTTCTTCGGTTATTATCCGGCCTATCTTGCATCTAAACTAAATCCTATAGAGGCACTAAAAGCTAACTAGTGCGAGTTCATAATACACGTTTATGCATTGGCACTGTAATCTTATTAAGCGCATCATATGATTATTTAATCAATGAAATTTGTAAATTGAGAGTTCAAAAATTCGGACATTATACGGAGTTGCAATTTCTAAAATTTTTTGGAGGAGAAACGCCGGTTCTGTCGAAAATAGAAACTGTCTGTTAAACTAAGCCCAAAAAATAATAA
>CAZADN010000098.1:0-7654 GCA_964483895.1 uncultured Legionellaceae bacterium | reverse complement strand
AAAAAAAGGCAGCGTTGATGAAGAAATCATCGACGTAGACGATAACTGGCTGGACGCTTTTGCGCTAGCCAATAGTTACTCGCTTTTTAATGACCTATTATTAATTGATATTAGGTATTCTAAAAAAACTACAAACGCTAACTTGAAAGAATCCTTAATTAACTACATAACTAATTACAACTCTAAAACATTAGTAATTATTAAAGCTCCTAATCTCACATATAAGCAATTAGATTTTTTGGATTCCAATAAAAACTTACAAATTTGTAGCGCCCAACAATTAAGTCTTAATGAACTAGAAACATGGGTTAAAAATGAATTGCAGCGTTTAACCATTATTACTGATACCGATGTCCCAAAACTAATAACCCAATATAGCCAAAATAACATGCTGGCTGCCCAGCAAACACTTGTAAAATTACATATGATTAATAATTCTAAAAAGTTGACCAGCGATACTTTGTTAAAATTTATTAATGATCAATCCGAATATCCAGTCTATGAATTAACTAACACATGTTTACAAGGTGATTTGGCGCAAGCGATTCTTATTTTAAGAAAATTTGCAAATAATAATCAAAATACTACTGTGTATATATTATGGTTATTAAGTCATGAAGTTCAAAACCTTCTTCAATTAAAACAAATGCAAAATAATGCAACACCCATACAAATTGCCTGTAAAAAACTTAAAATATGGCCGCAAAAAATAAAAGTGTATGAAAAAGCTCTGCAACGTTTTACGTTAATCAAATTAGAAACCATCCTAAAACATTGCACCTTTCTAGACCTTAAATTAAAATCTTCGACAGATGCTAATGTATGGGATAAACTAGAGCAGTTAGTTTTATTAATTTGCCTAGGATGCTCAAGTAATGACAAAATATTGGTTAATGAAATCTGAACCTAACTGTTTTAGTATTGACGATTTATATAATGCTCCACAAAAGACAACGTGTTGGGATGGAGTTAGAAATTATCAAGCAAGAAACTTTATGCGCGATGATATGCAGATTGCTGATAAAGTATTTTTTTATCACTCTAATTGTAAAACTCCGGGAATAATTGGAATTGCTGAAGTTGTTAGCAAACCTTATCCTGATAGTACCGCCTGGGACAGCACTAGTGATCATCCTGACAGTAAAAGCACTCCAGACAAGCCGATTTGGTATATGGTAGATATAAAATTTATTGAAAAACTACCAGAAATAATTTCTTTAGAAGAATTACGCAAATATCCAGAACTAAATAAATTTAAACTTCTTCAAAAAGGTAATCGATTATCAGTTTTACCAGTTAGTCAAGAAGATTGGAAATTTATACTTAATTTGAAAAAATAAGCAACAATTTGCGTGAATAATAATATTTTATTGGCTATAATAAGCAATATATGTAATTCTAATGGATGATATATGCCAAAGTTAAAACCAGGGCAACAAAAACCCTTACTTTACAACAAAAATGAAGTTGAAGACTCTTTGCGAGAAACTGTTGAACTAGAACTAGAAAGACGCCGTCATGGTCAAAGCAAACAGCATGTATCAAGTTTAAGTGGGGCCAGCGAGCATGATAAATCTGCAAAATTAAATCAAGAAGAAGGTCCTTGGACTGCTATGGCTGCTGCTAAACGAAATATAGCTTACGAACAACAAAGAAGTCTTAAAAACGACCAAGAATTTAGAGACAACAAAAAACAAAAATCAGAAGACCCACTTGAAAGACGTCACGCTCAAGAACGACAAAACATGGAAAATCGGCACCAAAAAGAACTGGTTCAGATGGGAGCAAAACATCAGTCAGAAGTTAATCAACAACTTACTGAGCACTCAAATCAGCGTGGTCATCTTGTATCTCAACATCGATCTGAAAAACAAGAATTAAAAACCAAACATCAAAGTGTATTACAACAAACTAAAAATGATTTTAAAACTGCGCGTAAAAGTGAGTGGGAAAAGTGTAAAAATAGTGATTTAAAGTCTGTCAGAGAAAGACAAAATATAGAAAAAAGTGAACTTGCGAACAAACATCAAGCTGAATCACAAGCACTAAAAAGCAAACATGAAATTGCTAAAAATAATTTGCAATCAAGCCAAAATCAAGAAATGCGCGCTTTAAAAATGCAACACGAAAATGAACTTAATGCGACATCTAATCCACAAGAAAGAGAAATATTACATAATAAGCACAAAAATGAAGTTAGGCACTTACAACAATTACATAATGATTCGCGATCTATTTTAGCGCAAAGTCAAATAGATGAACGTAATATTGCTGAAGAAAGGCAAAAAGGTGAATCATATGCACAAAAGTCTATGCATAAAGAAGAAACAAAAAATGCGGTCGCTAAAGAAAAAGAAGCGCATCAACAACAAAGAGATATTAAAAATCAAAAAATAGCTAGTGAAAGGACCAACTATCAAGCAAACAGATCTGAATTATCATCAAATCAAACCGTACAAAGATCCAACTTAAGAAGTCAACAATCGACAGAACAAACAAATTTAATTAACAATCAATCTCGTGAAATAGTTTCAACTCTTGAAAGACAAGAAACTGAAAAAACCGCACTAGAAGCTAGACAGGCCGAAGAAAGGAATGCGCAATTAGGCAATAGCGCTCAACAACAACCACAAAGTGTCCAACTTTCTTCAACTAAAAATACATCCGCACATTCACAGCAACAATTAAGAAGCAATGAATCATCTGACGCCCAAAAATCTGAACCGGATTCTAATTCCCCAGATCTGGAGTCTGATGGCCCGGGAATGCGCAGGTAACCTTATGTTTCGAAGTATTTTCAACGATAACAAGTTATCTTACTAAATCCACGGCAACTTTTGCCAAAGCAAAGCTTGCCATTAGCAATCTCGCGCGATGCGTAAACATTATTGTCTATATCATAAGCTGAAGATTGCATATACCCCATCATTCTACAAAATGAATCAGCAACTTGTTTTCCACAGTTTTTGCCATCTTCATGGCACCAATCAAGCCGAAAATTTGCAAGCCTTGGAAACACAAAGTCTCTTTTACGAAAATGATATGCAAAAGTTGGTGTATGCTTAAAGCTATCTTTACAACGTATCACTTTAAAACCATTACAATCCCAGCCTTTACACTGAGTTTTATTACAGTTTTGACAAACATCAATATAATTTGCCAAACCAACATTATTCGTGATAGAAGCCTTCGTTGCCTTTTCATAACCCATAATTTTACAATAACGATTAGCAACTTCTAGTCCACATTTAGACTTATGATAAAAACAATAATTTAAAAGCTCACCATGATAACGTGGGCTCCAAAAATCATGATAATATGCTAATTTATTATCAGAAGCATAGGGACCGCCAATAGATATCAAACATAAACTCATACTTATAAATAGTATTTTTTTAAACATAAAAACTCCAAACTAAATACTAAACCGCGAATCAAAACCAAGAATCCAAGCCGCGAATCCGAGCCGCGACCGTGAGGGAGCGGATATTTTAAAACCAAAATCTCCAAACCAAAATCTCCAAATCAAAATCTCCGCTTGCTTACGCGCGCGGCTCGGATTCACGCGCGGCTCGGATTCGTGCTCGGCTCGGATTCGTGCGTCAATTTTTAATAACAAAACTCAACTTTATTCTCGTTTAATAACGTTTTAATTTTTCCAATAAATTCATCTGATGGCAATATCCTAAAATCCAAACCCAAATTAATCGCCGCACTTGCTAAACCATTGGTGTATTTTATTTGCACAACCGTTTTCCCTTGATAATTTACTAACAAGTCACGCAGTATTGGCAATAAATTTGCATCGTCTTCAGATATTTTTAACACAATACACTTTAGAAAATGTTGCCGCGCATCTGTAATACTAAATATACTACTTGCAAGTATGCGATTCCCACCAGTAAAATTATCTTTATCTAAATCACCAGCAACAACTAAGATTGCTCCTGATTCTATATTATTATGCGCAACTGATTCTGCAAAAATTACTATATCTATTTTATCATCAATATCCTCAAGAGTGACTATCAATAATTTTTTACCACGTTTAGTAATAACATTACGTATACTTTTAACCATTCCGCAAACAATAACTTTTTTCATTTTTAAAGGATGTAAGTCTTTTATCCTGACAATAAAACTATTGAATTCATCAAGATAAGGATCGCTTGGATGGCCAGTTAAATACATCCCTAAAGTTTCTTTTTCACCATCTAATCTTTCTTTAAGCCCCCATGGTAACACATTTACATAGCTATCTTCTGAAGTTTCAAAATCAAAAATCGCAAATAAATCAGCTTGGCCTTTAGCTAGATTTTCATGATGCTTATTACCAATTTGCATGGCTTTATCAATTGACATAAAAAGGCTTGAGCGCTCACCTGCAAAGTCATCCATACTGCCACTTTTAATCCGCGCATCAAACACCCGGCGATTAACTTTACTTAAATCGACTCTTTTGCACAAATCAAATAAACTTGTAAAATTGCCATTACACTCACGTTCAGCAATTAAACTTTCAACAGCCGCCTCTCCAACTCCTTTTATAGCTCCCAAACCATACAATATGGTATTATCATCAACTACAGTAAAATAATATTGCGAATCATTAAGTTTAGGCGGTAAAACCACTAGACCAAGACTTGCACAATCTTGTAAAAACCCAACAACTTTATCAGTATTATCCATATCTGATGATAAAACAGCCGCCATAAATGCAGCAGGATAATGCGCCTTTAACCAGGCAGTTTGATATGAAATTAATGCATAAGCTGCTGAATGCGATTTATTAAACCCATAGCCTGCAAATTTTTCAATTAAATCAAAAATTGTCGTCGCAAGCTCAATAGATACTCCGCGTTTTTCTGCACCACTCGCAAAAATCTCGCGTTGTTGAGCCATTTCTTCAGGTTTTTTCTTACCCATTGCACGTCTTAATAAGTCCGCCGATCCCAACGTATAACTTGCTAAAACCTGAGCAATTTGCATAACTTGTTCTTGGTATAAAATTACCCCGTAAGTTGGTTTTAAAATTGGTTCTAAATCTGGATGCAAATATTCAACTCTGGAAAGCCCATGTTTACGCTCAATAAAATCGTCCACCATCCCAGATTGCAAAGGCCCAGGTCTAAATAAAGCAACTAACGCAACAATATCCTCAAAACAATCTGGCTTAAGACGACTTATTAAATCTTTCATCCCACGTGATTCAAGCTGAAAAACTGCAGTGGTTTTACATTCTTTTAATAATTTAAAAGTAACATTATCATCTAAAGGAATAGCATTTATATCTATTTTCGCTAAATTTTGACTTAAATTACGCTTATTAATTGTTTGCAATGCCCAATCTATAATAGTTAAAGTACGTAGGCCCAAAAAGTCGAATTTTACCAACCCTACCGCTTCCACATCGTCTTTATCAAATTGACTAACAATTTGCCTTGAACCTTCTTCGCAATAAATAGCAGTAAAATTGGTTAATTCCGATGGAGCAATAACAACTCCACCTGCATGTTTGCCAGCATTACGCGTAATCCCTTCAAGCTTTAAAGCCAAATCTAATAGATCTTTAACTTCCTCTTCTTCATTGTAACGTCTTAATAATTCTTCTTCTTTTTCTAAAGCTAATTTTAAAGTTATACCTAACTCAAATGGGATAAGTTTTGCAATTTTATCAACAAAACCATATGGATGCCCCAAAACTCGCCCAACATCTCGCACTACAGCTTTCGCAGCCATAGTACCAAAAGTAATAATTTGCGAAACGCTATCACGACCGTATTTATCAGCAACGTATTCAATTACCCTATCACGGCCTTCCATACAAAAATCTATGTCAAAATCTGGCATAGACACACGTTCTGGATTTAAGAAACGTTCAAATAGTAAATCATATTCTAATGGGTCTAAATCAGTAATTAATAAAGCGTAAGCAACTAAAGAACCTGCTCCAGAACCGCGACCAGGCCCAACCGGCACACCATTTTCTTTTGCCCATTTAATAAAATCTGCAACGATTAAAAAATAACTCGCAAACCCCATTTCATTAATAACTTTAAGCTCTATAATTAAACGCTCATCGTATTTAACTCTTAATTCACTAATATCTAAATCTGGAAATAAATATTCTAAACGCTTATTTAAACCTTCTTTTGCCAAAGTAGATAAATAATCTTCAACAGATACCTCTTTAGGAGTTGAAAATTTAGGTAGAAAATGCTCTTTTAAGTTAAGTTTGACTGTACAACGCTTGCTTATATTATGGGAGTTTAATAAGGCCTGAGGTAAATCAGCAAATAGCTCACTCATTTCAGCACTTGTACGCAAATATTGCTGTTTATTATATACTTTTAAGCGACTTTCATCGCCTAAAACCATACCATCATGAATACAAACTCGCGCCTCATGTGCTGCAAAATCGTCTGATTTTAAAAACCTTACATCATTAGTCGCAACTAAGGGTAAATTTAATTCATCCGCAAGCTTTACAACCAATTCGTTATATAGTTCCTCATGTGGGCGCCCTGTTCTTTGTATTTCTAAATAAAATCTATCTGGAAAAGCGCTTTGCCATTTTTGTGCCAAAGATTTTGCAAGCTTATAATCATTAATCAATAATGCTTGCCCAATATCTCCAACCATTCCACCTGATAACGCGATTAAACCTTCAGTATGTTGCATAATCCACGCAAAATCCGTAATAACTTTACCCTGATTTTGCCCCTCTAAATACGCTTTAGAAACAAGCTTGGATAAATTAAGATACCCTGTCTCGTTTTGACATAAAAGCACAACTCTTGATAATTGTTTATCTGAAGATTGGTTATTATATTGTAAATCACAACCAATAATTGGTTTAATCCCATTTGCTATCGCCGCATTATAAAATTTTATCACTGCAAATAAATTACAAAAATCAGTAATTGCACAAGCACGCATGCCATTTTGCGCAAGAGACTGCATAAGCGGCTTAATCCGTACAATACTATCCACCAATGAATATTCGGTATGCAGATGTAAATGTACAAAGCTTTGCGAATTATCTACATCACTCATGCGGTATTATCCTGACTTAAAGAGTTAAACAATTCCAAAAACTCCTGCTCATTTAATACTATTACGCCTAATTCCCGAGCTTTATCTAATTTTGAACCAGCATCCTCACCAGCTAATACAAAATCCGTCTTCTTAGAAACGCTACCTGCAACTTTAGCACCTACATTTAATAACATATCTTTAAAAACATCACGACTTTGACTAAGACTACCAGTTAAAACTACAGTTTTTCCATAGAAATAATTAGTATTTGTAATTGGCTTAGAAGTGTTTTGCGGCCAGTTTACCCCATAAGATATAAGTTTATTAATAACTTGCCTATTATGTTCAGCTGCAAAAAAATGCACTATATATTCAGCACCAACTGGGCCTATGTCTTTAAGATTTATCAATTGTTCAACGCTCGCTTGCATTATCTCATCTAAATCAACAAAATTAGTAGCGAGTATCCTAGCGCTTGCTTCTCCAACCTCTCTAATTCCTAAAGCAAATAAAAACCGCGCAAGAGTTGTGTTTTTGCTTTTTGCAATTGCGCTTAATAAATTATCAGCAGATTTTGCGCCCATTCCCGGTAAAGCTGCTACTAAATTTGCATCAA
>CAZADN010000097.1:0-7669 GCA_964483895.1 uncultured Legionellaceae bacterium | reverse complement strand
ACTAACATTAGTTTTGATGTTAGTTGCCCTCTCCCGCGTGCGGGAGAGGTGTTTTAATATCGTTAATCAATTTCATTAATTCATAACAAAGTTCTTTAGTTCCCTCTCCTGTGCTAGCTGATATACAAAAATATTTATCTTTCCATTTAAGTTTTTTAATTATTTCAGAAACTTTTTTAGTATATTCACTTTTATTTGGAAATATATCAATTTTATTGAATACTAACCATCGCGGTTTTTCCAAGAGCTCTTTATCATATGCTTCGAGTTCTTTAATAATAGTTTGAGCCGATTTAACAGGATCTGTATATTCTAGTGATGCGATATCTATCACGTGTAATAACATGCTAGTTCTAGATAAATGTTTTAAAAATCTATGCCCTAAACCAGCTCCTTCAGCAGAGCCTTCGATAAGTCCAGGAATATCAGCAATTACGAAACTTTGGTTTACAGATACAGAAACAACACCTAAACTCGGTTGTAATGTTGTAAATGGGTAATTTCCTACTTTAGGCCTCGCAGCTGATACTGCACGCACGAGAGTGGATTTACCGGCATTAGGTAGACCTAATAGACCAACATCCGCTAATAAACGTAACTCGAGATTTAAAGAACGCATTTCTCCAGGTGATCCAGGAGTGGTTTGTCTAGGTGCACGATTAACACTGCTTTTGAAGCGCGCATTTCCTAAACCGTGAAATCCACCTTGAGCAACCAAAACAACTTGATTATCCGTTGTTAAATCTGCGATAAGTTCATTAGTTTCTGCATCATAAGCAATGGTACCGACTGGAACTTTTATGTATAGAGAATCACTGCTTTTTCCACGACAATTAGATCCCATACCACTTTGGCCATTTTGAGCTGCAAATTGCCTTTTATACCTAAAGTCAATAAGGGTATTAAGAGCGGAGCTTGCTTGTAGATAAACTGATCCACCATCTCCGCCATCCCCGCCATCAGGACCACCATTGGGAATAAATTTTTCACGCCGAAAGCTTAAACAACCGTTGCCACCATTGCCAGCACGAACATGAATGGTGGCTTCATCCATAAATTTCATTATTTAGCGTCGGACTCAAGAGGAATAATATTTACATATTGTCTTTGCTTGGTGCCTTTAATAACAAAGTTAACTACACCAGTTTCTTTTGCAAACAAAGTGTGATCTCTTCCCAAGCCAACATGTTTACCAGGATGAAAACGAGTTCCACGCTGTCTCACGATAATTTCTCCAGCCATAACAACTTGGCCACCGTATCTTTTTACCCCAAGATACTTAGGATTCGAGTCGCGGCCGTTACGTGTACTACCGCCTGCTTTTTTATGTGCCATTTCTATCTACCTTTATTTCAATAAAATTTATTTGCCAATAGAAGTAATTTTCACTTGTGTGAAATTTTGTCTATGTCCCATACGCTTCATATGGTGTTTACGTCTTCTAAATTTTATAATTTTAATTTTTTTATGTCGACCGTTTGCTAACACTTCAGCTGTAACAACGCTACCTGCAATAAATGGAGCGCCTACAGTTAATTTATCGTCTTTAGAAATCATTAATACTTGATCAAAGTTAACTGTACTACCAACTTCAACGTTTAAATCTTCAATCTTTAAAGTATCGCCTTCTTCGACACGATATTGCTTGCCACCGGTTTTAATTACCGCATACATAAATTTTCTCCAAGCTTCTTATATAAAAGTGCTCTATTCTATAAAATTTCAATAATTACTTCAAGTTGTAATTAAATTATCGTATAATCAGCCCTCACGATAATACTTGGTCGCGAGTATTGGAATTCGTGAAAGCAAATTATTAGTTTTATTTTTTTACACTTACTTAGAGGTATAAAATGTCAGAAATTACTCTAGAAGCAGAACAAAGAACAATGCAGGGGAAGGGTGCGAGCCGCCGCCTACGTCGTCTTGAAGGAAAAGTTCCAGCGATTATTTATGGTGGATCTAAAGAACCAGTTTTGTTAAACCTTTTGCATAATAAAGTTATCAAAGCTCTTGAAAATGAAGCTATTTATTCAAGTATGATAACGATTAAAGTTGACACCAAAAAAGAACAAGTGGTATTAAAGGATATTCAAAGACATCCTTATAAGCCTGAAATTGTACATATGGATTTCCAACGCGTATCAGCCGATGATGTTCTTGTGCGCATGGTTCCTTTACATTTCATTAATGATGAAAAATCTCCTGGCCATCAGGCTGGTGGGGTAGTGAATCATTTCATGAATCAGTTAGAAATCACTTGTAAAGCTAAAGATTTACCTGAATTTATTGAAATAGATTTAATTAACTTATGTATGGATGATGTATTACATTTATCTAACATCAAGTTACCTAAAAATATAAGCTTAACTGTAGATATATCTGATAAAGATCATGATTTACCAGTTGTTGGTGTGCATATTAGTAAGTCTGCATTAGCTGAAGAAGCACAAGAAGAAGCTGAATTACATGCCTCTGAAGAAGTTGAAGAAGTAGCTGCAAGTGAAGATGCTGAATCTTCAGATGCTGAAGAAGCGCACGATGAAGATAATGCTAAGGAGTAAAACATTAGCATCAAGCCTATCAAATTAATAGTTGGGCTTAGAAATCCTGGCCCGTCATATTCTAAAACCAGGCATAATGCTGGTAGTTGGTTTTTAGAAGAGTTGGCGTGCCAGGAAAATTTGTCTTTTCAACCAGAGCGTAAATTAAAAGGCGAGGTTGCAAATATAGATTCTGTTAATTCTTCCTGTTATCTCTATTTACCTTTATCTTTCATGAATGTTAGTGGTGAAAGTGTTAGGACTATTTGTAACTTCTATAAAATCTTACCTGAAGAAGTGCTTGTAGTGCATGACGATCTTGATTTGGCGCCAGGAGTTGTAAAATTAAAAACTGGTGGTGGTCATGCAGGACATAATGGTCTACGAGATATTATTGCATGTTTACAAACTAAAGATTTTCATAGATTAAGAATTGGGATAGGTCATCCCGGAACTCGTGAGTTAGTCGTAGATTATGTGTTGGGGAAACCGTCACCAACAGAAAGAAAATTAATTAATGAAGCAATCACGCGTAGTTTAGATATTTTACCATTAGTTATTAATGGTGAGTTTGCACAAGCAATGCAAAAATTACATTAGGAGTAGTTATGGGGTTTAAATGTGGAATAGTTGGTTTACCCAATGTTGGCAAATCTACTTTATTTAATGCGTTGACAAAAGCAGGCATCGAAGCTGCAAATTACCCTTTTTGTACAATTGAGCCTAATGTTGGCATTGTAACTGTTCCTGATAAACGTTTAGATAAATTAGCTGAGATAGTAAAGCCGCAGCGTACAGTTCCAACGGTCATGCAGTTTGTTGATATTGCAGGGCTTGTTAAAGGCGCTGCAAGTGGTGAAGGACTTGGTAATAAATTTTTAGCAAATATTCGTGAAACAGAGGCGATTGCGCACGTTGTTAGATGTTTTGAAAATAATGATGTCGTGCATGTTGCGGGGCGAGTTAGTCCTATTGATGATATAGAAGTTATTAATACTGAGCTTGCTTTAGCTGATATGGAAGCGGTTGAAAAAGCGCTTCAAAAATCTGCAAAACTTAGTAAAACTGGGAATAAAGAAGCGCAATTTGCGACGCAAACGCTTGAAAAAGTTAAAAAACATTTAGATGCAGGTTCTCCAGTTAGAAACCTTGATTTATCAGATGAAGAATCTTTAATTATTAAGAGTTTGTTTTTATTAACTGCAAAACCAGTGCTTTATATTGCCAACGTTGATGAAAATGGTTTTCAGGATAATCCTCTTTTAGATATGGTTATTAAATATGCCGAACAAGATAATGCAAAAGTTGTTGCAATATCAGCAGCGACTGAAGCAGAGCTTTTAGATCTTGATGATGAGGATAAAGCAATCTTTATGGCAGATCTAGGTCTTGAAGAACCAGGTTTAAATCGTTTAATTCGCGCAGGTCATGAATTACTCGGATTACAAACATATTTTACCGCTGGAGTAAAAGAAGTAAGGGCTTGGACTGTAGCCAAAGGCGCTAAAGCTCCAGAAGCCGCAGGAGTAATCCATACTGATTTTGAAAAAGGATTTATTCGCGCTGAAGTTATAGCTTATGATGATTTTATTCAATATAATGGTGAGCAGGGTGCCAAAGAAGCTGGTAAATTGCGGGTTGAAGGTAAAGAATATATTGTTATTGATGGCGATGTAATGCATTTTCGCTTTAATGTATAAAACTGCCGGGAGACATGACAACAATGCTTTGTCTTTCCCGCGTAGGCGCACTGCCATTAAGTTAATGAGTTACGTTGATTTCGTTCGGGCTGAGTAACTTAAACACTTCGTGTAAAATATTGGAAAAGAACAGCGCTGGTCGATTTACTACGATCCGCTCATGGTAAGGAGGTGCAAAGCACCGCTCCGCCGCTCATGGTAAGGAAGTGCAAAGCACCGCTCCGCCGCTTATGGTAAGGAAGTGCAAAGCACCGCTCCGCCGCTCATGGTGAGGAGGTGCAAAGCACCGCTCCGCCGCTCATGGTGAGGAGGTGCAAAGCACCGTCTCGAACCATTGCTCTATATGAGCTGTTCTTCGGAAGGTCAATTGGAGAGACCAAATGTCTAGTAGAAAAGAGTTTAAAGGATTAACAAGAATATTAAGCCTTGTAATTTTATTGCCTGTTTTTACCAATGCCAAAGCTTGGGACGATGAAGATTCTTATTATTCTGAAAACACTGATCTTCAAGCGCGGTCTATCCCTGTTTTAGGGCCATTTGGGGATAGTGCAAGTAATTTTAACATTACTAATAATGCTTCTTCTAAAACAATAAAAGGATTGGTAATTGACAAATATAATTGTACAGATCCAATTTGCACTACTAGTTGCTCTACTGTATCAGCTTCTTCTAGAGTTGTTATGTGGAATCCAATTTCTTTTTCCGCCTTTCAATCGATGACCGTAGGGCAGAACTATTTATATAATTTATTGACAATTTTAAATAACGCAGCTCTTAACAATTCCACGGCACCGTGCAGTGCTGTTAGTTCCAATAGATACCTTCGTATCGTAGCAACGACTACTTCACCTCAAGGAGTGGCTTCATTTACTTCGAATGGTATAGTTTGTTTGCAGCGAACTTCATCTAACTGTACTGACACTACTGCTAGTTGGAATCCTAGTGGAACAATTAGCCTTAGTGGTTAAGATCCTGTTTGAAAATTATCAGTATTAAATGAACTTGCTGTGCCTTGAATATTGTTACAGTCTAGGGAGTGTGTTTTAGGAGGTATAAAATTTATTGGATTAATGTATCTATTATCCTCCGCTGATAAAAAATTAAGAGTTGTATGCTCAGCATTTTCTGTAGATAAATAAATTAGGTTTTTTTTAATAGCCTCTTTTATCCATTGTTTAATGTGATATTCAATAGTTAAAAATGTTAGGTCTGGGTTTAGATTAAATAATATTGATGCTAATTGTTGCAGTGACTTAGGTTTTTCAAGAGAGTTCCAAAGTATCGAGGCTGTCTCATTAAACCAATAATATTGCCCAGTTTCACTTTCTAAAATAAAAACATTATTTTCTATTGTTGCATCAAAGCAAGTTTGATTATTTTTTTTAAATAAAATCATTATTTCATCCGTTGCTTGCAAAAATTACTTGTGCGTGACATTATTTTTTTCTAAAGAGAGGTTACACATGTCTGCTATAGCTGCCGTTTACTTTCGAAATAAATCTTCAAACTATAAGTTACAGTTAGAAAGTAACTTAAGACAACTTAATAGATCTATGTCTAATCATGGTTTAGATGGTTCTTTAATATGGCTTGGACAGCAGTGTGGACTATCACAACAATTAACATGTTATCACGAACTAAATAGAGTTGAAACACTCTTATACTATGATGATATGTATAAAATAGCATTAGCAGCTCATTGTAGATTATTTAATCATAACGAATTAAAGCAACAACTTGAAATATCATCAGCTTTTAATATATCAGATACGCATCTTATTCTAAAAGCTTACTTAAAATGGGGTTTAGACTATCCAAATTATTTAGTAGGTGAATTTAGCATATTGCTGTGGGATGAAAAAACACAAATGCTATCAGCAGTTGTTGATCAATTTAACTCTAGGCCGTTATATTATTATATTGATAGTAATCAAGCTATTTTCGCAAGTGAGATAAATGCTTTATTTAGTTTAGATATTGTACCTAGGAAGTTAAATTTAAGTAAAATCGCACGTAATGATTGGTTAAATTTTCAAGCAGAACCAGGCGAAACAGCTTTTTCTAGTATTTTTGCCTTACCGGCCGCGCATAGATTGATAATTACTGAATCAAAATACGAGTTATATCAATATTGGAAGCCTGAATTACAAGATGCATTTACATTTAGAACTGATGCAGAGTTTAGCGAAGCATTTCAGGCGCAATTTGCAGCTGCTGTTAAGTCTACGACTAATTCTAATTTGCCAGTTTGTCTGCAATTAAGCGGTGGATTAGATTCAAGCGCAATTGCAATGATGTATGTAAAACAAAATCCAGATAATCCTTTGATTTGCTTATCAAATGTTTTGCCAATTGCTAATAATCAAACAGGTGGCGATGAACGCGAGTTTTTAACATTATTGCAAAGTGATAAGCTTAAGCAAGAGTTTGTTATTGATGAGTGGCGTGGGCCATTTGACAGTTTTGATAAGTTTTCTACACAATTAAATATAAGTGCGCAATACTATCAGCATCATGCTATTAATGATGCTGCAAGAAAATATAATGCAAAAATAATATTACATGGCACATTGGGAGAAATAACTAGTAGTTATCAAGGGCATGAATATTTAGCGGAGCTTTTTTTGCAATGTCGATGGTTGTCTTTATTTAAAGAAATAACTAAATATAAAACATTAGTAAATCAGCCTGCGCATCGAATTTTTTTAAATCATGTTTTAAAAGCTGTGAGTCCGAAGTGGTTAAAAAAGTCATTGGCAAATAGTAGTCGTTCAAAATTACTTACTAATAGTTTGATTAGGCTTGATTTTATTGCGGAAGTCATTTCTAACTCGCAATTAAACTTGATGACAGAACAATTTCTGCGAATGGGGGAGCGTATTTCTTTAGATGCTCGCCAAAATGCCTTAACGCAGCTAAATTGGTTTTTAGAGCATGCAAGTCTTTTGTTTAATCCATTTCCGGATGATACAAAACAAGCAGTTTATTTGAGTAATCCATATTTTGATAAGAGGTTTGTAGAGTTTTGTTTACGGGTCCCAAATAAATATCGTTTTCAAAATGGTTATCCGCGAAGTATGATTCGAATAGGTATGCAAAATATATTGCCAACTAAAATTACCACTCGCATGTCTAAGACTCCATTTCTTCCGGATTATTTTGAAAGATATTATCGCCAACTGCCTATCGCAAGAGAGGAGCTTGAAGATTTAAGCTCTCATCCGCTGGTAAAAAGAGTGATTGATGTAACTAAATTAAAGCAATTGATAGATTCCTCTTCTGCTTCGCAAAAACAGGATGAAAATCAACAATTTTTGGATTTTTTAGTTATTCCAAGAACCATATATTTAGCAAAATTTTTATCTTCTTTCTAACCTGAATTCGACGAACAATTAAGTCATTCCCGCGTAGGCGCACTACTGTCCG